>DATNHU010000185.1:0-8791 GCA_035604795.1 Candidatus Limnocylindrales bacterium | reverse complement strand
CGCACGATTTCCTTCACGGCTTCCACGTTGGTCTTGACGATGGTGTCTTCCAGGCGCGTGGATCCGCGGCCGACGAACTTGCCGGTGTTGACGTCAATGGCCACCAGCGCTTCGGTGTGATTGATGACGATATAGCCGCCGGATTTAAGCCAAACCTTCGGGCGCATGGCCTTGTCCAGCTCCTGTTGGATGCCAAACTCTTCGAAGATGGGGGTTTCCTTGGTGTACAGCTTCACGCGGCTGGCCAGTTCAGGCTGGAAGCGGCTGACGAATTCGATGACCTTGCTGAACTCCTCTTCGTTGTCAATCCAAATGGAACTGTAGTCGGAATTCACGTAATCACGCAAAATGCGCTCGACCAGGTTGAGATCGCGATGGAGCAATGCGGGGGCTTTCTTCTGCTCGGAGCGCGCGCAAATTTCGTGCCACATTTTGCCGAGGTACTCGATGTCCGCGCGCAAATCCTGTTCGGTCACATTTCCAGCGGCGGTGCGGACGATGAATCCACCCGGGAAAGTGCTCTTGTATTCGCCGACGATACTGCGCAGGCGCGAACGCGTCTCCGCAGAATTAATCTTTCGTGACACGCCGATGTGGTTCACGGTCGGCATGTAAACCAGGAAGCGTCCGGGCAGCGCGACGTGGCTGGTGATACGCGCGCCTTTTTTGCCCAGCGGCTCCTTGGCGATTTGCACAATGATTTCCTGGTTGGCCTTGAGCATTTCAGAAATCAGCTGAGGGCGACGCTGAGGCGCGTGGCCGTGTCCGTGGCGTTCGGGGGGCCGTCCGTGACGCACCGGACGCCCGCCGCGCGGTCCGCCGCGGCGCGCGGGGCGCTGGAAACGGGCGCTGCGCCGGTCGTCCATGCGCGCACTGCGCGGCTCGCGGTCATTCCTATAATTGTTCTGCGGAATTGACGGTTGGCTCGCGGAAGAATCCTGCGGCTGCATTTCCAGGTTTTCTGATCCGGAAGGTTCACTGGACGCACGAATCTCGTCGGAGGTCCCGTGCGCGTCGTTTTCCTCGGCCACAATTTCATCTGCTTCGGCGTGAGCAGCGTCTGCTTCGGCGTCGGCGAAATCGGCTCCTCCGATGGGATGAGCTTCGCCGTCCTCAATTTCTTCCTGCGCTTCCTCGTGCTTGGCTTCGGCCAGGCTTTCCGCGAGCGTCCGGGCTTGATCCTCGGACAGGTCCGCAGGTGGCTGCAAAGTTCGCGCGGAATCGCCGTGTTCTTCCTCCAAGGCCTCGCTCGTTTGAGCCGGTTCAAATTCAATCCATTCTTCGTGTGCACTTGGTACAGGTGGTGGAACGGAATGCGAGATAGCGCTCTCGGTTGGGCCCGCGGCCGCAGCCTCAGCGCCGGTTTCCTCCATGGGCTCGTGACTCGGCCAATGGACATGCCCAGCCGGGCGCGACTCATGAGCCAAGTCGTCGCGCAGAGACTCAACTCGAGTTCCCGATTCCGTTTCCGCGGAAGACTCGGCAGGTGTGTAGAGCGAACTTGGAAGCGATGATGTCGATTCCTCTCGCTGTGCAACCGGTGCGGTCGACTCCGCCGTTCCTGCCGCGCTTTCAAATTGAGTATTTACATCAGAAGTACTTCCTTGCGCCGGGGTTGGACCCACCGGAGGAGCGGGCACGCGGTCTCTGTATTTCGCGAGCGATTCACCGGGCAACAAGATCGGTTCCAGTGCCTCCGAAGGCGGAGTGAATTCGCCGGGATTGTCGCGTGGCGTGTATGAGGAGCGAGGCGAGTTGGGAGAAGCGTATTTCGAAGCGGGCAAATCGCGTCCGCGCGGACGGTCACCGCGGCCGCCGCTGCCGCGACGGAATCGCCCACCTCGCCCGCCGCGTCCGCGGTCGCCGCCGCGTCCCTGACCATAGCCGCCGCGGTCACCCCGATCGTTTCGTGGCCGGTCGTTGCGCACATAACCCTGATTGGCCGGAGCTGGCCGGTTGAAAGAAGGAACGGGCTCAGCCGGAGGCGCATTCAAATCCTCTGCTGGAGAAGCTTCTCTCTCTTGCGAGAAAGACCCTGAAGGATTCTCAACTCGGGGCTGCGAATCAAATCCCGTCTCGCTTAATGAGGGTTCGCCTTCACCTGGAGAGAATGTTGGAGTTTCTGCCTCGCTTTGTTGATGACCTTGCTCCGCCAATGGTTCCGCGCCGCCATACTGAGGCGAGGCTGGTGCTTCACCCGGCAGCGCGCCAACGCTTTGTGCCGGCAAACGTTCAATCGGCGTGCCCGGTGAAGTTATCGGAACAGGCTGCGGAGCTCGTTCCTCCTCGGCCGGGACGTGATCGTACTCCTCAAGATGTTCCAGGAAGTCGCTGACGTAGAGGAAGGCGTCGGTATCGCGCCCGATATCCACGAAGGCCGATTGCATGCCGGGTAGCACGCGGGTGACACGGCCCTTGTAAATACTTCCAACTAGTGCAAATTCTTTTTCGCGTTCAATGTAAATTTCGCAGAGGTGCCCATCTTCCAAGATGGCGACCCGCGTCTCGTGGGGGGTCGCTGAAATGACCAATTCTTTAGACATGAATACTCCTCAGAGCGCATCGGCGCGGCCGGGCGCATTACGCCCGCGCGCACGTGGGCCGCGGCGTTCCCGGCGATCGGGAAATCATTGCTGCGGCTTATTGAAATGTGAGTTGTGCTTGCCACGCGATGCTGCTCTCGTAATTGGGAAGCGGCCCGGCTTGTAGCCGATTGGCTCTTCCCTTTGGAATCAATTGACGAAGCGCCGGATGCGAACATTCATCACCAGGCCCAACGCCAGAAACACAAACAAAGTTACAGATCCGCCGTAGCTCATCAACGGCAGCGGAATGCCGGTGACCGGCATCTTGCCGATCATCATCGCCGCGTTCACCAGCAGGTGAAAACCCAGGATCGCCGCAACGCCCATCACTAAATACATTCCTGAGCGGTCCATTGCACGCTGCGCATTATGCACCAGGCGCAGCAACAAAGCTGTATATAAAGCCAGCGTTATAAAAACGCCGATGAAACCTGTCTCTTCAGCCAGCGCCGCCAGAATGAAATCCGAATACCGGACGGGAACAAAACCGCCCTGGTTCTGGCTGCCGCGTCCCAATCCCTTGCCCCAGAACCCGCCTGCGCCAACCGCAATCTCCGACTGCAGGATCTGGTAGCCGGACTTCTTGGGATCGTCTTCCGGCCGGAGGAACGTCTGTACCCGTTCCTTCTGGTACGGCTTCAACACGTAATGCCATCCGACCGGAATCAAAACCGCGGCCAAAACTAAAAGTGCGACCGCATGCTTCCATTGTATCCCGGCGAGGTAGGCTCCCACAACTGCCACGGGAATGAGCACCAAGGCGGTGCCCAGGTCCGGCTGCTTCAGAATCATCAAGAGCGGCAGGCCCGTTAGGACTCCTATCTTGATGAAGTCGCCCAAAGTGAGCTTGTCAGTCCGCACTTCACTGTAAAACCGCGCCAGCACGATAATGATGATCAACTTGAACAGCTCCGACACCTGGAAGGACTCTCCCATGAGATGGACCCACCGCTTTGCGCCAAGTCGCGTTTGCCCGACGGCCAGCACGGCGGCGAGCGCTACAATTCCTATCAGATAAAGAACCGGGGCTTGCTCCAGAACGCGGTGATAATTCACGCGGGAAATGATCAGCATGCAAATTACACCGAGCCCCAGCCAATAAAGCTGCTTCATGTATACGGGCGACCCCGGGACGCGGATATTGTGCGTCGCTGAATAAATCTCAACGACTCCCAGTAAACAAATGGCGCCGGCAATGGCCAGCAGCCACCAATCATAATCGCGGATTCCAGCTTTTTCTCTCATTAGAAACGAAACGCTTTCATGCGATTCAGTGCATTGGCCTCGCCGGGCTCCCCGCTGCATTGGAGGCCTGCGGTTTGGGACCAGCAAGCGGCACGGGTTCGGATTGGGCCGATGTCTGCGTCTGCTGCTGAATGCCATCGGTCGCCGGCGTCACCTTGGCGGCAACGGCAGTCATTGGCGGTTTCAAGTTTCCATTCTTTTTGTCGAAATAGGCTTTCACTACATCGCGTACGACCGGTGCGGCAATTTCACCGCCATGGAGCATGGTGCTCTGTACCAGCACGGAAACTACAATCTCAGGATTCCTGCGTGGCGCAAAGCCCACGAACCACGCATTATCCTTGTAGTCGCTGCGGTTCTTCACTTTGGCAAGGCCCTGCGCGCTGATCACCTGGGCGCTGCCGGACTTGCCGCACAGCTCTACGCCTTTAATGTAGGCAACGTGGGCGGTCCCTCCCGGGAAAGTTGGGTCCACCACGTTTTCCATGTAATGCGTGACCTTATCAACAGTGTCCTCAGAGATTGGGAACCGGAATTCACCCGCGGGCTGATCAGTTTTCATTAAGTGGGGCGTCTTGAATACTCCGCCCAGGGCGATGCCCCCGATTGCCCTGGCGAGCTGTAGCGGGGTTGTGGTAATGGGCCCCTGGCCCACCCCCACGGAAATGTTTTCTCCGGGATACCAAGGAGCATGATAATTGCGCTCCTTCCATTCTGCCGAAGGCATCAATCCGGGTTCCTCGCCCGGAAGGTCAATCCCCGTGCGCCGTCCTAGCCCAACTTGCGTCCCGTAGTAGGACATGCGATCAATGCCAAGGCGCATCCCAACATTGTAAAAAAAGACGTCGCAGGATTCCGCAACGGCGTGTTCCAGATCAACAGTTCCGTGACCCTTCGGCTGCCAGCAGTGATATACGCGGCCGTAAAAACTTGCCTGGCCGGGGCAGAACGCCGTAAACGATTCGGGAACGGCCTTCGTTTCGAGCATTGCCGTAGCCATCACAATTTTGAACACAGAGCCGGGCGCGAGTTGCGCCTGAATCACACGATCCATCAATGGAAGGTTCGGATCGCTATTCAGTCGCTGCCATTCTTCCTTGGAAACGCGCACCGCAAATGCATTCGGATCGGGCGATGGACGGCTGACGAATGCCAGAATCTCTCCGGTTTCCGGATTCATGGCCACCACAGCGCCCTTCTTATCGCCCAGAGCCGCTTCGGCAGCCGCTTGCACGTCGTAATCAATTGTCAACTGAATGGATTTCCCCGGCACCGGCTCAATCTGCTCAAGCCGGCCCATCTCCTTGCCGACGCTGTTCACGATGATTCTGCGCAGACCGTCATTGCCCTGGAGGACGCTGTCATATTGCTTCTCCAATCCAGATTTTCCCGCCATATCGCCGGGGCGGAGCTTGCCGTCGCTCTTTTCAATTTCAGCTTCGCTCACCTCACCCACATATCCGATGGCACTCGAAAGAAATCCCGCGGGCGGATAACGGCGGCGGCTCATCATCACCATTTCCAGCATCGGCAAGTCGGTGCGATGTGATTCGATGTAGGCGATGTCGGCCTGGCTCGCTTCAGGCTTGATTACGATCGGCTCGTAGGTAGGCAAGTACTTGGCGGTTTCAAGTTGCTGGCGCAAATCTTCGATGGAAACATTAAGAGCGTCGGAAATTGAAGGAAGAGCGCGATTCACGATTTTCATATCATCGCGCAGCAACAGGATGCTGAACGACGCATAATTATCCACCAGCACCCGGCCATTACGGTCGAGCATTCGCCCGCGCGGGGCTATCAGAGGAATGGTGCGGATACGGTTGCGGTCCGCAAGCTCCTGGTAGTGCGTCGAATCCACCACCTGGAGCTTCCAGAAGCCTACAAGCAGCAGTACTGTCAAGCCCACGATGACGTAGGAGACCACTGCCAGCCGCCCTTGCGGCAATTTGGAATCACTTCCTAACGAGAACGACACGATTGCTTAACCTTCAAAGAAGTGCAAACCACAGTAACACCTGCACAATATCAGTGCAATATGACCGCTGGGGCACAGATACCTTATGCGCCACTACCCGGCACCTGCGCCGGCGAGTTGTGTGCAGTCGTCAGCTTGGCAGGCGTAGCTTGTCGAGCAGTGGAAAAAGGACCACGGCAACTAGGGCGTTCACGCCCGCCGCAATCCCTAAATTTGTACTAAAAAAGTTTTCGTGCTGACCGAGCAGTACCCGCTGAATCAAGTTGTAAACTCCCTGGTGGAAAAAATAAAAGGCCGCCGTCAATCCGATGCGGCTGAGGGGGTGCTCCACATCAATACGCGACCCGAACGAAGAGGCCAAGTATCCCACCAAAGTTTTGGCGATTCCGTAGAGGCCGATGGCGGACCGCCCCAGACTGTCCTGCATCAATCCGATCATCATTCCCAGAAGCAGGCCCGAAGAGGGATTCCGCTGGCTGAATCCGAAATACAGGGTGATCAGCAGCGGCAAATCCAGCATGCGTGCGCGTGGAAAATAAACTGGAAGAAAACTTTGGATCAGCAGCGCGGCCACGGCCACGCCCAGCACGGCCCACAAGCGGAATTTGTGGACTTCAATGTGCGTTTCTGTGCGAGCGTATGCAGCCATGAGTAACGGTTACCGAGATAATTCCCCGAGCGGGGGATGGATGATTTCTTTCAGTGTTGCAGCGGCACTCACTCTTCGCGCTTCACCGTAGCAGCCGCTGATGTGCCGCCAGGAGCGGCGTCCGATGCAGTGCTCACAGGTTTTGTAATCGATTCCTGCTTCATCAGCAGGACCATCACTTCCTCCAGCCTGTCCAGATGCGCGGCGGGTTGTACACGTATTTGCTTGAATGGCGATCCTGGCTTCACTTCAGTGACTGTGCCCACCGGCAAGTCCTTGGGAAAGATGCGGTCCTCGCCGGAAGTGAGCACCTCTTGGCCAACGGTCACCGTTTCATCGTTACTGACATATTTCATTTGTACGAATGGGTCGCCTGTGCCGCCGACTGGGCCCTGGATTCGCGTGCCGGCCAGCAACGCTCCGAGGCCGCTGTCCTTATCTGTTATGAGAAGGACTTCCGAGGCGCCGCCAAAAACTTCGAAGATCTTGCCCACCACTCCGTCGGGGGTGATCACCGGCATGTTGCGGCGAATCCCGTCTTTTTCGCCCCGATTGATGTAGAAAGTGTGGCTGGAGCCGTCCGCGCTTGAGGCGATCACGCGCGCGACGGCCATGGGAGCGTCGGGGTGGGAATCACGAAATCCGAGTAGTGTGGCTAGACGCTGGCCTTCCGCGGCCTCGCTTTTCAATTGCGTATTCTGGACCCTCAGGCGGTTCAACTCTGCCTGCAACGCCCCATTCTCCTGTTTGGTGTGCACCAGGTCGAAATAACCGCTCCAGGTGCCCCGGATCTTGGAGATGGTCCATGTGCCCGCGCGCTCAAAGGGCGTGACAATTCCCACGGCCCAAAGTCGAATCAGCCTGACCTGATGCTCATCTTGGCGAATCTGACCGGCCAACAGCAGCACCTGCGCAACCAGGACAAAGGTAAGCAGCGCGACGGAGCGATGGCGACCGGGGACCGCGAGCATCAGTCTATGCCCTCCATCAAAGTCCTTTAATCTATGGAAACGAGCCGCAACAGCCTGAAATCCGAAAGCATTTTGCCCGTGCCCAGCACCACCGATGCCAGCGGATCATCCGCCACAGAGACCGGCAGTCCCGTTTCTTCCCGGATGCGCTTGTCGAGATTCTTAATCAAAGCGCCGCCTCCGGTCAGGACAATTCCGCGATCGCTGATGTCCGCAGAAAGTTCCGGGGGAGTGCGCTCCAGCGCCACACGAATAGCGTTAAGAATTGTCGCCACACACTCGGAAAGTGCTTCGCGAATTTCGCTGTCATCAATCGTGACCGTGCGCGGGACTCCTTCAATCAAATTCCGGCCCTTCACTTCCATGGTGAGCGGTTTTTCCAGCGGATAAGCGGAGCCAATTTCCATCTTGATCTGCTCTGCGGTGCGCTCGCCCACCAGCAAATTATATTTGCGCTTCAGGTAATGCATCACCGCTTCGTCCATTTCATTCCCGGCCACGCGCACGGAACGCGAATAGACGATGCCGCTCATGGAAATCACCGCGATGTCGGTGGTCCCGCCGCCGATATCCACGACCATGTTGCCGGAGGGTTCTTCGATCGGCAGCCCGGCGCCAATGGCCGCCGCCATGGCCTGTTCCACCAGATAAACTTCGCTGGCGTGAGCGCGATAGGCAGAGTCCTGCACCGCGCGCTTTTCCACCGGCGTAATCTCACTCGGCACTCCGATGACAATCCGCGGGTGGACCAGCATCCGGCGGTTGTGCGCTTTCTGGATGAAGTAGGTGAGCATTTTTTCCGTCACCTTGAAATCCGCGATCACTCCATCTTTCATCGGCTTGATGGCCACCACGTTGCCCGGCGTTCGTCCGAGCATGTCTTTCGCTTCCTTCCCCACGGCCACCACTTCGCCTGTATTTTTGTTTATGGCCACAATGCTGGGCTCGTTCACCACGATGCCCTTGCCGCGGGAGAACACCAACGTGTTCGCCGTGCCCAGATCAATGGCCAGGTCGGACGAAAACAGGCTAAAGACCGACCGGAAGTTGTATCCATTCTTTGACATGTCCACCCTCAGTATGGGGCATTCCCGGCGCAATATCTAATGGCGCCTTGTTCCATGTTTCGCTTAGGGGATTACAATTTGCAGGGATTTGGTTGACGTGCCTCCCCTGCGGTTCTGACCGGTTACCACAATTGTCTGGCTGCCCTTTGTAAGCTGCCCTGTGAAGAACCGGAAGTGTCCATCGGGCGAGATGTCAGCAACGGGCTGACCATTGATAATCAGCGCCGCGCTGGGCTCCGTTCGTCCGATGACCTCCACCACACTTCCATGTAACACAGGCTGGTCCAATTCCAACAGCA
>DATNHU010000184.1:0-10698 GCA_035604795.1 Candidatus Limnocylindrales bacterium | reverse complement strand
CGGCGATTTTGCCGAGCAAGAATTCATGCGCGGAAATATTCGAGACATAAACCTGAAGAATCGTTTTCTGCTCGCCTTCCTTGGCCATTGCCAGGGTGGCCAGCAGCGGCGGGAAAATGGACATGGCCATCACAAAAATGCCGGGACCATAAAATTTCTGCGACGAGCGGCTGGGGTTGTACCACAGCCGAATATCAGCAGTGACCGGTTGGGGGTGCGTGGCGCCGGCATTTTCCAAATTGAAAGCGCGAATGATTTGCGCCGCATCGCCGGAAATAATTTGCGCGGTGTTCCCGTCCGAGCCGTCAATCAGCATCTGGACGGTGGCGCTCTGGCCGCGGGCGATTCTGCGTCCGAAATCCTCAGGGATGATCAGCGCGCCGCGGGCCCGGTTGGAAGTGAAGGCCAGCTCGGGCTGCTGGTCCGGAGGCCACGATGCAACGTGGAAGCTGAGAGACTGGCGGAAGGCATCTATTAATGACTGCGAAGCCTGGGACTGATCGAGGTCCTGCACGATGATGGGAAGGTCTTTTACGGTCAACGAAATAGCGGTGGTTTGCAAAAGCATCAGGACCACGGGAAGCAGGAGCGCCAGCGCCACGGCCAGGCGGTCCCGGAGAAGCTGCGTCAATTCTTTTCGGGCCTGTGCGATGATTCGCCGCATCTGATCTTCCTATTCCTCAGCGCCGATCTTGCCGCGCTCGCGGGCTTGCTCCACAACGCTGATGAACACGTCTTCCAGTGAGAAGCGCCCTTCGCGCGCGCCAAGCACGCCGACTCCCCCGGCTTCCAGTCTCTGAGTGTTCTCGCGAATTCCCGTGGCGACATCAGAGTCGGTGATGACGTGGAGGCGTTTTCCGAACAGGGCCACGCGCCAGCGCTGCGTTTCCGATTTCAGCAGGTCGGCCGCTCGCTGCGGGCTATCCACCAGGAATTCCAGCAGGTGGCCTTTCTGTTGTGCCTTGATCTCGCTGGGCGTTCCCTCCACGAGCAGCTCGCCCGCCACCATGAAGCCGAGCCGGTTGCACTGTTCCGCTTCTTCGAGATAATGCGTGGTCACCAGAACAGCGGTGCCCGCATCCGCCAGATGGTTGATCATGGTCCAAAAAGCGCGGCGGGCCAGCGGATCCACGCCTGAAGTCGGTTCATCCAAGAAAACTATGCGCGGTTCGTGCATGATGGCTGAGCCGAAAGCGACTCGCTGCTTCCATCCGCCCGGCAAACTGCCGGTGATCTGCTTTTCCTTCCCTTCCAACCCGGAGAAATTCATTACCCAACGCTCTTTCTCTTCGAGTTCGCTGGAGGGCACGCCATAGACGCCGCCGAAGAAGTCCAGGTTTTCGGCAATGGACAAATCGTTGTAGAGCGAAAACTTCTGCGACATGTAGCCGATTTGTTGCCGGATCCGATTTGAGCGCAGGGCATCGCGCTCGCCGGCAAGTTCCATGGTTCCGGTGGTGGGTTCGAGCAGCCCGCACAGCATTTTGATGGTGGTGGTTTTGCCCGCGCCGTTTGCACCCAGCAAACCATAGATTTCGCCGTAGCGTACCTGCATGCTCACGTTGTGGACGGCCGTGAATGCGCCGAACCTCTTGGTCAATTCCTGCGCGCCTATCGCGATCTGTCCCCGCATCCCGCTATGGTCGTGGCGCGCGGGAAATGGAGTGTCCTTCATCTCATGGCTGAGCGCGCGCAACGTGGCGACAAACGTGTTTTCAAGAGTGGGTTCGTCCACCCGTATATCGTCAATTGGAATTTCATCCTTGCGCAGCAGGTCTTCAATTTTCTTCTTGGACACGTCGGGCTCGTGCGACAGCAAATCCAGCCGATCCCCAAAGCGTTGGGTATCGAAGATGTCGAGATCAACCGCCACGGCACCTCTCAAGATCTGGAGCGTTTTCCGGAGCGCGGGCGTGCGCAGCTCGATGCGCTTCGCGTGCAAGCTCTCACGAATTTCGTCCGGCGTGCCGATTTGACGAATCTCACCGAGATGAATCAACGCGATGCGATGGCACCGCTCCGCCTCATCGAGGTATGGCGTGGCGACCAGCACAGTCAAACCCTGCCCGGCAAGGTGCGCCAGGGTGTCCCAGAATTCGCGGCGTGAAACGGGATCCACGCCGGTGGTGGGCTCGTCGAGCAGCAGGATGTTCGGCTCGGAAACCAGCGCGCACACCAGCGCCAGCTTTTGTTTCATGCCGCCGCTCAATTGAGCGGCCAGCCGGTTCTTAAAGCGGTCCATGTCAAACAGCTTCAAATACTTATCTCCACGCTCGGCGATCTCCTCGGGAGGAACGCGGCGCAAATCACCGATGTAGTTGATGTTTTCCTTCACGCTTAAGTCGGGATAGAGACTGAATGTTTGGGTGAGATAGCCGGTCTGCGCGCGGGCGTCGCGGGCGGGCTTGCCGAAAATTTCCGCGGTGCCGGAGGTGGCTTCCATCACTCCGGCCAGAATCTGAAACGTGGTGGTTTTGCCTGCGCCATCGGCCCCGATCAGGCCGAAGATTTCTCCTCTTTGCACTTCAAAGGAAATCCCGCGCACGGCCTCCAGCGTCCCATATTGTTTTCGGAGTTTCCGTACCTCTATCGCCGTTCCCTGCGACGCAAGTTCGGGGTCACGGAGTTCGGAGCGATCTGTAGCCAGCGTGGTCATTGCGCGCGCTTGTGGGGCGGCCAGGCGGTGCCGGACGTTAGAACTTCGCCATCTGCGGGCATGCCCGGTTTCGCGAACCCTATGCCGGAGGTTAGAAGAATTTTCACGCCAACCACTTGCTTCACGCGGTCATCTCGAAAATATGTATTTTCCGGCGTGAATGTGGCATTCGGGTCAACTCGCAAAACGTAGCCGTCGAGCGCTTGGTTCGAGTTGGAGTCCAGAAAGACGTGAGCGGGCTGGCCAACTTTCACTTTTCCGATTTCGCCTTCTGGAACAAATCCGCGCAGATAAACTTTGGAGAGATCGAGAAGGGTAACGATCGCTGTGCCTGCCTGAACGACTTCACCGGGCTCTGCGGCGCGCGTAATGACCGTGCCTGAAAATGGCGCGAGGACGGTCAAATCCGCGCGATCCGCCTGGGCCTGAGCGAGTTGCGCCTGCGCCTGGGCGATTTCCGCTTTGGTGGCGGCAATTTGCGATTCCTGCATGGCGATCTGCCGCTGAGTGCCGGCCAGTTGTGAGTCGCGAATTTTCGGATTTTCGAGATTGGCCTGCGCCGTGGTCAGCGCGCCGCGGACTGAATCCACATGGCGCTGCGAGGCCGCTACCACGGCAGCTTGCTGCTGGTATTGCACCTCAGCCTGAAGCCCTTGCTGTTCAGAAGCGGCGCCGGTTTTCGCCAGTCGCGTGTAGGCATCGCGGTTGAACTCAGCCAATCGCAGGGCCGCTTGTTGCTGAGCGAGGTCCGCCTCCACGACGGTCAAATCCGCCTGCGCCTGATTTACCCGGCCGTTGGCATCCGTCCCCGCCTGGGTTGTTTGAAAACGATTCTGTTGCAATTGTTCCTGCAGCACGGAGATCTGATCGCGGGCTACCTGAGATTTCGCTTGCGCGTCGGCAAGCCCCGCACGCGCCTGATCTTCCCGGGCGCGCACCTGAGAGTCGTCCAATCGCGCGATGACCTGGCCCGTGGTTACGGTGTCGCCCTCGCGAACCGTTACCTCCAGGATTTTCCCGCTGGTTTTCGGGGCCAC
Organism: Candidatus Limnocylindrales bacterium; assembly: GCA_035604795.1. GTDB lineage: Bacteria > Acidobacteriota > Terriglobia > Acidiferrales > UBA7541 > DASTCZ01. Next base: position 7,005 of record DATNHU010000184.1, on the reverse strand, counting down.
CGCGGAATCGTCGCCTTCCACTCGGCCGCTTAATGCAACAATGCTGTCCGGAAGCTTGGGGGTGGCGAAAAAGGTTTCCCACACGACCGCGGCGACGACGACAACCCCCAGGAAGATGAGGATCGGAACCATCCGCGACCGCGGCGCTTTGGCTTCCTCAGCGTGCGGCGCCACAGGGGCTGGAGGCGGAGGGTTGCGTTGTTCAGAACTCGCCGGCGCCTGCGTCATTGTGCTGGTTTTTATTTCACTCATGATGTTTTCTTTGCCCCACTTTCCGTAGAAACGTGAGCGAGAAGTCCGCAATGTGTTCCGCGATGTGCTCCAATTTATTGGGAGTGAGTTTCAATTCCGGCTGCAATCGAGCGAGCACGGGCTGAGAAAAGGTATAAAAAATTACTTGTCCGATGATGCTGTTCACTGACAGCTTGGTCGTCTCGTGATCCGGCGACAGTCCGGTGATCTTGCCAACGGCTTTCCGCATCCGGTCGTAGATTGGACGCATTCCTTCGTCGACCACGCGCGCCATTGCGGGAGTAGGTTGCGACAGTTCGTGTCTCACCAGGCGAAGTTGCCAATCGGGCCGAGCTTCCCGGCAAAGGCTCAGCAGCCGCGCCCGAATCACGGAACGAATGGTTTCATCGGGGGAAAGATCCGGATTCAGCGCGGCGCTTAACATCTCCGTTTTGGCCGCGCGCACCGAGTGGCGCAGGACTTCCGTGTACAAACCCAACTTGTCGCCGAAGGTGTAATTCACGGCGGCGACGTTGGCGCCCGCGCGGCGGCAGATTTGCCGTATCGTCGCGGACTGGTAGCCGTGTTCGGCAAAAACGCGACCGGCAGCCTCGATTAATTTGTCGCGCGTCAAATCGGCGGCTTTGCCTTTGAGGCGCCGGACGGCCAGAGAAGTAGTCTTGGCGAGAGCGTGATGGGTCATATAAAACATATGTTTAAAACAACTGTTTGAATTTGTCAAGCCGAAAAACAACTTCCGCGTGGAGGACATCCGCAAAGGAAAAGTGAAAGTAGTATTCAATTCAGTGCCCGTAGAAATCACAACGGACTCGGTGGTTTTGGATGTGAAAGGATCAAAGCAGCGCATCCCCAACGATTTCGTTTGGATTTTCGCGGGTGGCGAACCTCCCTCGGCGTTCCTGAAGAAAATTGGTGTCGCGGTGGGGTCGCACGACTTGACCAAAGAAGGTAGCAAAGAGGTTCAACAAACAGTTTTAGCTGAAACGCTGGCCTAGAACTTGTGTAAAGTAGGATTCTGAGATTCGATGGAAGAAGGATCATGAATGAAGTTCTGTAAGCCAGTTTTCTCCATGATGATGATTGCCGTGCTGGGGATGTTTGCGGCAGGGTGCAAGCATCAACAAAATGAGTCAGATGCCATTCATGATGCCATCACGCAACATCTCCGGGAGTTGAAGACCCTAAATCTGTCAGCAATGGATATGGGAGTTACAAATATCTCCATTCAGGGAAACCAGGCCAGCGCTGACGTGAGTTACCGCCCGAAGACCGGTGCACCAACCGGCGCTTCGATGCAAATCTCCTATAAACTGGAAAAACGGGATGGCGCCTGGGCCGTTCTGAGCACTGCGGGCATGGGAGGAATGATCGATCATCCGCCGGCGGGCGCAAATCCGCACACTACGCCAGGATTGGCTGCTGCCCCAGGTGGTATCCCCGATATTCGCGCTGTATTTCCTCCCTCCAATGCAGCACCAAACCAGCAGCTTCCCCCGGGCCATCCTCCTGTTAAGAGCTCACCCCATCCGTAGGATTTCTGCGAATAATCCCTGGTTTTATTTCTGGGCTTTGTCACCTTAATCCGCCACAAGTCTATCGGGCGACTATTCGGTGCGAAGCGCGTCCGTAGGTGCGATACGGCTGGCGCGATGGGCCGGCAGCCAGCAAGCTACTAGCGCAACGCAAGTAAGAAGGAACGCCACCGATACGATGGTCACCGGGTCGGCGGGTCGCACTCCAAAGAGAAGTTGCGCCAGAGCCCGGGCGAGCACCAAAGCAAACGCTATGCCGATCCCGGCGCCGACAATTGCCAGCTTCAATCCCTGCTTGAGCACCAGACGCATGATGTCCGCGCGACGCGCACCCAGCGCAATGCGAATCCCGAACTCCCGCGTGCGCTGACCGACGGAATACGCAATCACTCCGTATAGGCCAATCGAGGCCAGCACCAGCGCGAGCCCTGAAAATAGTCCGAACAAGAACAGATTCAGTTTGCGCGGAGTAACGGATTCCTCAATGCGCGCCTCCATGGTCATGACGTGATCCACAAGCATTGCCGGCTCAATTCGGTGCAATTCACCGCGCACTTCAGAAAATGCCGAAACCGAATCACCAGCTGTGCGCACGGCCACCTCCACGCCATTGGGTACGTCTTGTGCGAGCGGCTGGTAAGTCGAGTAATCGACGTCGGAGTCGAGTCCGGTTTGATGGACGTCTTTCACGACCCCGACAACGGTCATCCAGGGGTTCCCATCCGGCGGCCCAATCTTAATGCGCTTCCCGATCGGATCTTCATCCGGCCAAAATCTCCGCGCCATGCGTTCGTTGATGATGACGGCTTGGGGGCGAGTGTCATCGTCGCGATCGTCAAACTCGCGTCCGCGCAAAAGCGGTATGCCCATCACGCGGAAGTAATTGGGCAACGCGCGTCGGAAGCTCGCGGCTCCATAGGCTCCGGGCTCGTAGGGGCGGCCCTCGATGCTGATATCACCTTTGCCGTCGCCGCCGGAAATGGGCAGTGTGCTGACCACGCTGGCTCCGGTGACCCCGGGCAATAATTGCAACCGCTCCTGTAGCGACTGGTAGAACCGAAGAATCTGTGGATCGGCGGTGTAAGTGGACGGCAAAGCCAGGCGCATGGTGATGAGATGGTCCGCGCGGAAACCGGGGGAAACTTCAAAAATATTTCGAAGGCTGCGAAACAGCAGTCCCGCGCCGACCAGAAGCACAAGGGACAACGCCACTTCGGAAACCACCAGCGATTGGTGCAATCGTGCGCGGCGGCGGTGCCCTCCGGCGCGCGAATGAAACGTCTCGCGCGCGCCGTGAAGCGCGGGCGCGATGCCGGAGAGCAAGCTCGTGGCGACAGAGGCCGCGAGCGCGAAGAGCAGCACGGGAAGATTGATGGTCGCTGTGAGCAGGCGCGGATCCTTGCTAAGGAGAGCCACGGAGCGCGTGGCCCAAAAGGCCAGCGCCACACCGACGGCCCCGCCCAGGAACGAGAGCAGGACGCTTTCGTTAAGGAGTTGCGCGATGAGCCGGCCGCGGCTCGCGCCCAGCGCAGTGCGAACAGCCAGCTCTCTTCCGCGCCCGGCGGCACGCACGGAGATCAATGCCGCGAGGTTGGCGCAGGCGATGAGCAGCACTATTCCGACCGCTCCCAGAAGCACGAGCAACGCGGGACGAAGATCGCCGGTCAAGTGGGAGCGCAATGAGCCCACACTGACCACCAGCCCGCGGTTCGATTCCGGGAAGTCGTGTCGGACCTGTTGCGTGATTGTTTCCAGCTCGGCCTGGGCTTCCACCATTGTGCGGCCCGGTCGCAGGCGGCCGACGGTGGTCAACACCCAGACACTGCGGCGCATTTGGAAATTTGACGGGATCACGCGCACCAGAGGAATCCAATATTCTGTTGTGCCATCGTCGAATGAAGCGGGCATGACGCCGATCGCTGTAAATGTAATGGTCCGGCCGATAGGAACCACCTTGCCGATCACGGCAGGGTCACCGCCAAATTGCTCTGCCCACATGCGATGGCTCAGCACGACAACTGGATCCGCGCCCGCAGTATCGTCGGAGGCAGAAATAACACGGCCCATCATGGGCGAGACTCCCATCACCTCAAAATAATCGTGCGTGACGGCGGCGCCGGAAACGCGGACCGGGTCAGCGCTTGGGCGGAGGAGAATGCGAGAGTCGGAGAGAATGGCCGCGAACGGCGCGATGGCAGTCGAACGCGATTGCCAATCGCGGAAGGTCGGATAGGTGGCACCCCAGGATTCGTCAGGGTCTTTCGCATTCACCTCGCCCGCTACGACGAGTTGCTCGGGATGCGGAAAGGGCAGAGCGCGCCACAGGACCGTGTCGGCAATGCTGAACATGGCCGTGTTTGCGCCGATGCCAAGGGCCAGCGTGAATACGGCTACCACAGTGAAGCTCGGATTCTTCCTCAACACGCGCGCGCCGAAGTGCACATCCTGAAAAAACGCTTCCAGTATGTTCGCTCTTCGCGCCTCGCGGCATTCCTCCTTGGCACTGTCGACGCCGCCGAATTCGATCCGCGCGCGGCGGACGGCTTCCTGTCGGTCAACTCCCTTCCGAACCAAGTCGTCCGCGTAGGCCTCCATATGGAATCGCAGTTCCTCGCCCATTTCTGCGTCGGTGCGGGAGCGCCAAACGGTTGCGCGAAGCCAGGATCGAAAGCGGGGCCAAAGATTCATGCTTTCCCCCCTCACACTTGCTCGGGCGTGGTTCGCAAGATTCCCGAAACAACTCCAACCATGCGATCCCACTCCGCTGCCTCTTTTTGCAATTTGCGTTTACCGGCTGTAGTAAGGCGGTAAAACTTGGCCCTGCGTTTATTCTCGGACTCGCCCCATTCGCTCGCGATCCAGCCTTGATGCTCCAGCCGGTAAAGCGCGGGATAAAGTGACCCCTGCTGAATCTCCAGACTGCCGCTTGAAATTCCTTGGATGCGAAGCAACACTCCATACCCGTGCGCAGGCCCGAGAGAGACGGCTTTCAGGATGAGCATTTCCAGCGTGCCGCGGAGCAGATCGACTTGTTTGCCCAAAAGAGGCTTCTCCTAGATCAACTAGGAAGATAGACCTGCTCTCCTAGTCTGTCAAGGAGAAAGATGAGTTTGCAGCGGGGGAGCGGCCCTTCAGTCTGTCACGATTCTCGGATCGGCGGTTTTGGGTACTTTCCGCAAGAACGGCAAAGCCCCAACTAAAAGTGCGGCGGCCGGAAGCATTACCGCGCCCAAAGCGCTGCCACCCACCTGCATGAAAATATTAGTAGAGCTGGTGTCGTGGTCAACAAATACTGCGTGCATCAAGATCGCGAAGAAAGTCACAAGCATGGTTATGGCCGGGAACAATGCCGCCGTTGCCCGCACCGCCACCGAACCGCCGGCGCGGCGAGACCAGTAGGCTGCGGTCGCACCCATCGCTGGAAGGACCAACAACCACACAAGATAGAGGGGTGCGGGATTGCTCGACATAACCGGGCCCCGGAGGGGCTTGTTGAGGAGCATCAGGCCTCCCAGCAGAACTGTGAATGCGGCGGTCATGTTCATCATGGCCGGAAGCCATAGTGTTTGGATTCTTTGCTTGAGCATTTTGGTTCCTCCTCGTGCTTCATTGATTTGCATCGCCAGACGCGGCCAATTCCTTACTTCCATCAACGCGCTGCGTGCAGACTCCTGTTCGGAACAACCAGCTTCCATTCCTGCCTCGCAAACGTCCTCGAAATGGTGTGCGAGCTCTTCAGTGACTTCCGGCTCGAGGTCTGCGCAGCGATTGCTGTGCGCCACTCGTTCATGAATAAACTGTTCCCAATTACGCATGGGCGACTCCTGTCAGGCGCGCAATGGCGCGAAAGAATCCCTCCCACTCGCGACGCAGAGGCGCGAGCTGTTTACTTCCTGCGGCAGTGAGGCGGTAATAGCGGCGCTTGCGGCCCGAGGTCGAGTTCTCCCAGGCGCCCTTGATCCAGCCGCGGCGTTCGAGGGTGTAGAGCATGGGATAGAGCGATGCGAGCGTAAAGCGGAGTTCCCCTTGCGTACGCTCGGCAATGCGGTGGGCCACCTGATAACCGTAGAGCCGCTCCTCCGCCAGGACCGACAGGATGGCCAATTCAGCGCTCCCGCGTTTGATCTTGCTGATGGCCATACCAGCCTCCTATACATAGGATTCCTATATCTAGGATTCCACGTCAATGGTACCCGCGGCCAGTGTCCAAGGGTTGCACGCGGGAACGGTTCGCGGCGGGCCGCTCTATCTACAACTCCGAAATCTTCCTCGCGCCGGCTTCCATTCTCGCGACGCCGCCGCATTTGTGATAGGCTCCCGGCTCATGCAACTCACACTTCAGCATCACAAGACCGGAAACGTCACGATTATTGCTTGTAAGGGCCGCATCGTGATGGGCGAAGAAACTCGCTCCCTGCAAGCCGAAGTTGAAAAGCTGACGCTTGCGTCGAAAAAAGTTGTTCTCCATCTGGAAGGAGTCAATTTCATTGATTCGGGCGGGCTGGGAGCACTCGTGCGCATGCGCGGAGTCCTGCGCGCAAACCACGGTGACCTGAAGCTTTGCGCTCTCTCGCCATTTGTTCGTCAGGTGATAGTCGCTACAAATCTCCATGGCATCTTCCAACCGTTAGCGACGGAGCAAGAGGCCATAAATTCGTTTTCCACGCACCACGAGTCACCGAGCGGCTCATTTTCACACTCCAAGATGAAGATTCTTTGCGTGGATTCCTCCAGCGACCTTTTGGCCTATTTGCATGCGCTGGTTGACCGGCTGGGATTTGAGGGTTTTACATCGCGTCATGTGTCCGATGCCATGACCATGATGAAGATCAGGAAACCCGATCTGGTTATCTTTGGGCCGGGCTTGCACTCGAACGACTTCGCCATCGAAAAACTGCGCCAAAACAATCCGTCCATCCAGCTCCTGCAACTTGATTCCGATTTCTCCACGGTGGACGCAACCGAATCCGGCACTAAATTGGCCGAGCAGATTCGCGCGCTCCTCCCGTCATCTCAATAATTTCTGGTGAATCAATCGGGATTGGCTGGGTTCTTTGCGTCTGTTGTCTGTGCCGGGTATGTGATCGAGTTTCCTCGAATGCGTGCAAAAGAAGTAAGCGTGTGAACCCGCGGACTCTTGATGCCCATGATGTCTTCGACGCGGATTCCACCCACGGTCAGTGCATCACCGATCAGCGAACGATGGCAACGCCACGGCACA
>DATNHU010000183.1:0-2267 GCA_035604795.1 Candidatus Limnocylindrales bacterium | reverse complement strand
GCCAGAGAAAGGGTTGACAAGCTGCCCAAAAGGACAGAAAACGGACCAATGGCGTGGCCAGCCAAAGCCCAGGTGGCAAACGCCGGCGATGCTGTTCTGCTCTGTCTGGCGGCAGCAATAGCGGCCAGTCTCTCAATTCGTTAAACTGGCGGGCATGCGCTTCGACCTGATTACCATCTTTCCAGAATTCTTTGCTGGGCCGCTCAGCCACGGGATCCTGCGCCGCGCACGGGAAACTGGCCTGGTCGAGGTCAATGTGCAGGACCTGCGAGTGTTCACAAAGGACCGGCACCGCACCGTGGATGACCGGCCGTTCGGCGGCGGCGAGGGCATGGTGCTGAAGCCGGAGCCGCTATTTGAAGCCGTGGAGTCGCTGCTCGGGCATGGCGTCGGTGATGCCGCGAAGCCGGGCGCGGACGATCCGAAGACCGCCATTGTGCTGATGTCCGCGGCCGGAAAATTGTTCCGGCAAGAAACGGCGCGGCGCTACGCCCAGTTGGAGCGAATCATTTTCATTTGCGGCAGATATGAAGGTGTGGATGAACGCGTGGCAGAGCATCTGGCGACGGAAGAAATCTCTGTTGGAGATTTCGTTCTGAGCGGCGGTGAACTTCCGGCCATGATGGTGGTGGACGCCGTTACACGTTTGTTGCCGGGAGCGCTGGGGAATGAAGCTTCTGCGCAAAATGAATCCTTCAGCGCAGTCGAACACGATCAGAACTGTGCTAGTCACCAGACACAAGTGACTCACCAGGCTTTTCTGGATTTTCCGCACTACACGCGGCCGGCGGAATATCGCGGCTGGAGTGTTCCGGAAATCCTGATCGGTGGCAACCACGCGGAAGTCGCGAAGTGGAGACGCGCGACGGCAGTAGAAAAAACCAGACGCAATCGGCCTGATCTGGTTTAGCGCTTCCGGGAAAACAACATGCGGCAACGACTGGCTTGATCTTGGGGGAATAAGAGTGCCTTCCCTGCGGTCTGCTGGTGAGCAAGGATAAAATGAGTTGGTGAGCATTCGAAAGCTGACCGAAAGCGATGCGGAAGCTCTTTGGCGGCTGCGGCTGCAGGCCTTGGAGACAGATCCAGTCGCGTTCGCGGAATCGCCGGAAGAACACAAGCGCATGACGGTCGAGGAGCTTGCTTCCCGGCTACGCTCGGGAGACGCGGGAAACTTTGTGGTGGGCGCTTTCGATGGCGGAGAGTTGGCGGGAATGACGGGATTTTATCGGGACGAGCACTGGAAGCGGCGGCACATCGGACATATCTGGGGCGTGTTCGTTGCTCCGTCGGCGCGCGGAAAAGGCGTGGGGCGCGCGCTGTTAACGGAGGTAATCCAGTTGGCCAAAGCATTGGAGGGACTCCGCTGCGTGCGCCTGATGGTAGCCGCACCACAAGAGGCGGCGCGGCATCTCTATGAGGGAGTAGGGTTTCACGTGTTTGGAATCGAGCCAACCTCGCTGCAGATCGGCGAACGGTTCGTGGATGAAAACCTTATGACGTTAGAATTCGAGAATATCTCAGCTTAGAAGCGCGCGGGCGGTTCGAGAGAGAAACGAGAGGCTTCATGGGCAAGGAAACAAAGGGCAACGGGTTGGGGCTCAAAAAGCCCATCGCGATTTACTACGAGCATCCGGACTGGTTCCGGCCGCTGTTTCAGCAACTCGATGTACGCGGTGTGCCGTGGCTGAAGATTGATGCCCGGCATCACAATTACGATGTGGCTTCGCCGGAGCGCGAATACTCGCTGCTCTTCAATCGCATGAGTCCTTCGGCGTGGCAACGCGGGCTGGGCCACACCATCTTCTATACCCTGAATTACATGGCGCACCTCGAAGGTCGCGGTGTACGTGTGGTCAACGGCTACCGCTGCTTCAATCACGAAATCTCCAAAGCATTGCAACTGACGAACCTGGAAAAACTGGGATTGCCCTATCCGAAAGCGCACGTCATCAATCATCCGTCGCAGGCGCTTGCGGCGGCGGAAGTCATTGGCTATCCCGTGGTCATCAAGCCGAACATCGGTGGCAGCGGCGCGGGAATTGAGCGTTTCAATTCCCCAGCGGAATTGCGCGCGGCGGTGGAAGCGAACCGCCTGTATTTCGGCATCGATTCCACGGCGCTGGTGCAGGAAGCATTTACGGCTCGGGACGGCATCATTACGCGTGTCGAAGTGCTCGGCGGAAAATTTCTCTACGCCATTCAGATCCACATCACCGGAGAAAGTTACAACTTGTGTCCCGCCGACATTTGTCAAAACACGCAAG
>DATNHU010000182.1:0-11534 GCA_035604795.1 Candidatus Limnocylindrales bacterium | reverse complement strand
CCAGATGGGCATCATTTCGACCAACTACGTCTTTCATTATTTCTGGTCCGCGGGCTTGATTCTTTTTGGTCTTGAGTGTGCTTTCTCACGAAATTCATTCAATCGAGACTTGGGTATCTTCATGATCCTGGCCGGGACCGCTCTCCTTGTCACCAAGTTGGGCTATTTTCACGTAGGATTCTCGGTCATCTGGCCGCTGGCGCTGATCTATTGGGGCCTCTGGTTTCTGGTGCGAACGCCCAAATGGGGCACCGGATGGCGGACAACCTGGCCGGATCCGGAAGAAAGAGCCGCAAGGAAGGCGGCTCAGCCCCAAAGCTTCGATCCAGACGCCGGATTGGATGTTCAAGCGTTGTTCGGTTCCGTGAAGCCAACAATCAATTCCAAAATGTTTAAGGGCGGAAAACTTGAATCGGTTTTCGGCGAAATCAATCTGGATCTCACTCAGGCCGATATTGAAGGCGATGAGGCCGTAATCAAAGCGGACGCAGTATTCGGCTCCTGTGAAATTCGCATTCCCGCGAACTGGGATGTTGTGGTGCGCGGCAACGCGGTCCTTGGCGAATTTACGGACAAGACTCGCCAGCGGCTGGTGGCAGGCATTACGGCCAAGCGATTGGTGGTCAGGGGCGGCGCGGTGCTGGGCAGCGTGGTCATTAAGAATTAGAGGGATCGGCGGACTTATGCATCCAATTCTTGGCCAGTTCCGGCGCCTCGTGATGTACCTGTTGGCGTGGATCCCGCTCGCGGGATTGTTGACCTACCTTATGGCGGCCACGGCAGGATTGCCCTGGCGCGCCGCAATCGCCCTGGCGTTTCCACTGTGTTTTCTCTATGCCTTTGTGTGTCTATCGGCTTGGTACCCTTGCCGGACAAATTTTCGGGATCATCTGCCGCCGATTAAATTTCTGCAGGCTGTGGCCATTCAAACGGTTGCGGCCTCGGTCTTGTGGAACGTGGCCGCCCAGGTTTGGGCGCATGCGCTGGCGGAGACAGATTACTTCCCGGACCTGCTGGGCCATTTACCGCGCATCACACCGCTCTTGCTATGGACGGGAGTTTTCTTCTATCTCTCCTCCGTCGCGGTCTTTTATTCGATGCTCGCTGAGCAGACGGCTCAGGAATTGGAGGCCCGCGCCATGCAGGCCAGCGTTCTCGCTCGAGAAGCGGAACTGAAGGCCCTGAAAGCGCAGGTGAATCCGCATTTCCTCTTTAACAGCCTGAACTCCATCAGCGCGCTCACCAGCTCAGACGCCTCGAAGGCGCGCGAGATGTGTGTTCTGCTGGGCGATTTCTTGCGCCGCACGTTGGGATTGGGAGAGAAAACTGCCATCCCTCTGGAGGAAGAGCTTTCGCTGATCCACGCATTCCTTGCGGTCGAAAAAATACGCTTCGGCCCGCGAATTCAAATGGAAGAAAATATTGATAAGGATGCACTGGACGTGTTGTTGCCTCCACTATTGCTTCAGCCGCTGGTGGAAAATGCGGTGGCGCATGGCGTCGCGAATCTTGTGGACGGCGGGTGGATTCATCTGGACGCTCACTGCCAAAACGGAAATGTTTTCATCCAGGTGGAGAACAATTTTGACCCGGAAGCTCCGCCGCGGCGCAGGGGTGGCGTGGGGCTCGCCAACGTGCGCCAGCGATTGGACGCGCGATATGGGGAGCGCGGGAGTTTCGCGGCGAAAAGTGAGCAAGGGCGTTTTAGCGTAGCCATAACCATCCCGGTGGAAAGGGAGGAGCGAACCTAGTGAGCGGCAAGCCGGCAACCAAGATTCGCGCCGTCCTGGTGGACGATGAAGCGCTGGCGCGGCAGGTGTTGCGTGAATTTCTTTCCTCTCATGATGAGATTGAAATCACCGGCGAATGTGCCAACGGGTTTGAGGCGGTGAAGGCAGTTACAGAACAAAAACCTGATTTGGTCTTTCTGGACATACAAATGCCCAAGCTCGACGGGTTTGAGGTGCTCGAACTAATCGGGGCTGGGCCGGCGGTGGTGTTCGTCACCGCGCATGACACCTTCGCCATTCGCGCGTTTGAAGCCCATGCGGTGGATTACCTGCTAAAGCCGTACAGCGCGGAAAGATTTGAAGCCGCGCTTCAACGGGCCAAGCAGCGGCTGGGCGGAAAAATGCCTTCGCCCTCGGAGCTGGCCGCGTCCGCGCGGCCACCCTCTCAATATCTGGAGCGGCTTGCGGTCAAGGACGGCACGCGTGTGTTCATCATTCCCGTGCAGAAATTGGATTATGCCGAAGCGCAGGATGATTACGTGGAGCTGAACGCGGAGGGGAAGAAATATCTGAAGCAGCAGACTATCTCCAGCCTTGAATCCGGGCTCGATCCTGCCCGCTTCGTGCGCATTCACCGGTCATACATCGCAAATGTGGAGCGAATCGTGAAGGTTGAGCCTTACGCCAAGGATAGTCATGTGGCGGTCTTGACCAACGGGAAGCAGTTGGCGGTAAGCCGGACGGGATATGCGCGCCTGCGCGCACTGCTGGGCCGTTGAGGACAGATCGTTTCGCTTGTACCCCACAAATTGGTTGTGGAGATGCCGAGGCTGTATAATCGCGGGATGCCAATGGGCCAGATTTACCAACAAGGGCGCGGCACAAAATCCACGCGAACAAGAATCCGCAGCACGACCGTGTTGTGTGTGCGCCGCGACAATAAAGTGGTTATGGCCGGCGACGGGCAGGTCACCATTGGCGAGCATGTGATGAAACATTCCGCCAAGAAAATCCGCCGCCTGTATGAGGACAAGGTGCTGGCGGGTTTTGCCGGGTCGACCGCCGACGCGCTCTCGCTCTTTGGGCGGTTTGAGAACAAGCTCCAGGAATTCCACGGCAATCTTTCACGCGCAGCGGTTGAACTGGCTAAGGAATGGCGAACAGACCGCGCCTTGAGGCATTTGGACGCCCTGCTCCTGGTGGCTGACCCCAAGGGAACGTTCCTGCTCTCCGGACACGGCGACATCATTGAGCCGGATGACGGCATCTGCGCCATCGGCTCCGGCGGACCTTATGCATTGGCGGCCGCGCGTGCGTTGGCCAAGAATACCAAGATGGGCGCCAAGGAGATCGCGCAGGAGGCCATGCGCGTGGCCAGCGAGATCTGCATCTTTACCAACAACAGTTTTACGGTGGAAGAACTCTAGCCCGCACCATCGGCGTAAAGGAAACATGGTGGATAAGGTGGACAAGAACACGGTGATTTATCTTCCCGGCGAGACTCGCCCCGAGGAAACCGTCCCGCTGCCGTCCTTTGACGAACTGACCCCGCGCGAGATCGTCGTCGAGCTCGACAAGTACATAGTGGGTCAGGCCGCTGCGAAAAAAGCCGTAGCCATCGCGCTGCGCAACCGCGTTCGCCGCCAAAAACTTCCCGTGGAAATGGCCGAAGAAGTTCTGCCGAAAAACATACTCATGATCGGGCCGACCGGCGTGGGCAAGACGGAAATAGCGCGCAGATTGGCGCGATTGGCGGGATGCCCATTCGTAAAGGTGGAAGCCTCGAAGTATACCGAAGTCGGCTACGTCGGGCGCGATGTGGAATCCATGGTGCGCGACCTGGTGGAGACTGCGATAGACATGGTGCGCGAGGAAAAACTGGATGAAGTAGCGGAGCGCGCCGAGCAGTCCGCCGAGGAGCGCGTACTCGACCTGCTGCTTCCTCCCTCGCCTCCGCCCGTTGACATCGCCAATCCCGTGGCCACACAAGTGGAAGCGCTTCGCAAGGAACAGGCGGATCGCACCCGCGAAAAGCTGCGCGCTCAATTGCGCGAAGGCAAACTTGACACGCGAATGGTTGAAGTCGAAGTGCGCGAGCGGGCCATGCCCGCGTTTGAAATCATCGCCAATCAGGGCGCCGAAGAGATGGACAACAACATCCGGGACATGCTCTCCGGATTTTTCGGCCAGCAGAAAAAGAAGCGCAAGATGACCGTGGCCGAAGCCTTCGATTACTTGATTCAGGAAGAAGAGAGCAAGCTGATTGACATGGACCAGGTGACGCGCACGGCGGTCGAGCGCGCCGAACAGATGGGGATCATTTTTATAGATGAAGTGGACAAAATCGCGGGGCGCGAATCGGGCCACGGCCCCGATGTTTCTCGCGAAGGCGTGCAGCGGGACATTCTCCCCATCATTGAAGGCACCACAGTCAACACGCGCTACGGCATGATTCGCACCGACCACATTTTGTTCATCGCCGCGGGCGCCTTCCACGTGAGCAAACCCTCGGATCTGATCCCTGAATTGCAAGGCCGCTTGCCCATCCGCGTGGAACTGACTTCGCTGGGCGAAGCCGATTTCGTCCGCATCCTGACCGAGCCGAAGAACGCGCTCATCAAGCAGTACACGGCTTTGCTGGAAACTGAAGGGCTGAAGCTCACCTTCACGGAAGACGCCATCGCCACCATCGCCCGCTTTGCGATGAATGTGAATGACCAGACCGAAAACATCGGCGCACGACGATTGCACACCATCATGGAAAAATTGCTGGAAGAGATTTCCTTTGAGGCGCCCGACCTGAAGAAAAAGAACGTGAAAATTGACAATATTTATGTGAGCAAGCAACTCGCCGAAATCGTCAAGAACCAGGACCTGAGCCGCTACATTTTGTGACCGAGTACCCCGGCATGCGCCTGGCCCCAGCCTCGCCTCACTTCGATTTCAAAATGCGCCCATCGCCCCATTCATTCGTCAAAATGTGTACGTCACTCTCGCTGCTTACCTGCGCTTGCATCGCCGGCTGCGCGGCGCCAGGGGCGCCCACTCCGCCCAAAGCGATCGTCCCCAAGGCCGTCACCGATCTGGCCGCGCACCAGCAAGCCAGTTCGATGATCTTGACGTTCACTCCGCCAAAACAATCCGTGGACAACGAGAAACTCGCGGAGCGGCCGGATCTTGAAATTTTTCGCGCCGAGCGGCAGCCGGGCGCCCCTGGCAAGCTCACCCCCAGGCTCCTTTACTCGGTTCCCTCGGCGCTCGTGGAAAGTTACATGAAGAATGGACAGATCGAGTTTCGCGATTCGCTGGAATCCAGTTCGCTCAATGGCCAGGAATTAGTTTACACGGTGCGGACTCGCGCATCGAAGAAACGCGCTTCAGAAGATTCCAATGTAGTTTCTGTCCTGGCGTTGCCAGTGCCCGGCGCACCGTCCGAGGTGCGCTCCACTGTGACTGAGACTGCAATCGAGCTCTACTGGTCTCAACCTGCGCAGAACCCTGCAATCAACACTATTTCAGGATACCGGGTTTACCGGGTGGAGTTGCCGCCAGGCGCCGCGCCACCCGCCAACGTCTCCGATATCGCACAATTGAAATTGACTGCGCCACTTGAACTGGTTGGACCCGCGCCCGCGACCTCTTTTCGCGACTCCAATTTCACTTTTGACACGACCTATATTTATGTGGTTCGCACCGTGGCCGATGAGCAGGGGCAATCCGTGGAATCCGCGGATTCCACGCCGCTGGTTGTCACACCTAAAGACGTGTTTCCTCCCGCCGCGCCGCTAGGCCTTGTGGCCGTGGTCCCCCCCGCCACCGAAGGCCCTGCAACCCAACAGACGTCCGCTCGCGTCGAACTATCGTGGGGCATTAGTCCCGAGCTTGACCTTTCTGGTTATTGGGTGTACAGGAGTGAGCAGCCGGACACTTCGGGCCAACGGATAAACACTCAATTATTGTTGACCCCGGCGTTTCGGGATATGACAGCAGTACCGGGCCAGCGATACACCTACAGAGTTAGTGCCGTGGATCGAGCCGGCAACGAAAGTTCTTTCAGTTCACCTGTCTCGGTGGACGTGCCGCGACGAGATCCTTGAGCGTCAACGGAAATCTAAAGAGGCCAAACTATGACCCGTACCCAGTCACGGGGAAAATTCGCCACCATGGGATCGGTTCGGTCGGATCTGCCTATCGGCATCACGGTGGGCGTCGGCCTTTCCTTGATGTTTTCGGTGTGGTTGATCGTGGCTAACCGGATGCCCTCGCTCGAGCGTTATGCCAACCTGCGCAATGCCGCTGCCGCGGGTGCGTTCTTTCTGGTCTCCCTATTGCCCCTGGCATGCTATCGAAATGCACCCGTGAAGTTGTTCTTGTCAGGGTTCATTGGGTGCGCGATCGCCAGTTTATGTTTTCTTGCGTGGGCTATGCGTTTCGATCGGTTGGAAAACCGTGTGAGCGCATTCCAGGTTTTTGTGATGGGCGGAGCGCTTTATGGCCTGGCGGCGATCTTGGTCTGGCTCGGAACCTTGTTGCGGTCCGCGCGGATCCATCACATTTCCATGCAACCGGCAACGCGCCGCCGCGGCCATTGAAACCGCGCGGCTAATTCGATATACCAACTCAGGATTCAACGGACAACCATGAGGCCTCGATGAAGCTTTGCCGGTTCCAAGCGGCCATTTTGCCCGCGCCGGATTCCCGAAATTTCACAGAAACACATCCAGGGCCAAAATTTGGAATCATTGAAGGGGATTCCGTCAGGGAAGCTTCCGGAGATTTTGCTTCCGGATGGCGGCCGGGCAAGCAGGCCTGGGCTTTGAAGGATGTAAAGTTGTTGCCGCCATCCGTCCCCAGCAAGATTGTTTGCGTGGGGCGAAATTATGCCGAGCATGCTAAAGAACTTGGCAACGACGTCCCCGCGGAGCCGGTAATTTTCCTGAAGCCACCGTCGGCGATCATCGCGTCGGAAGAACCCATCGTCATGCCCTCGATCTCGCGGCGGGTGGACCACGAAGGCGAGATCGCAATCATCATTGCCCGGACCTGCTCGCATCTTGGAATCAACGAAGACGTCCGGCCATTTTTGGCGGGCCTTACCTGCCTGAACGATGTAACCGCTCGGGACCTGCAAAAAACCGATGGACAGTGGACGCGCGCCAAGGGGTTCGATACTTTTTGTCCTTTCGGACCTGTGTTGGAGACGAAACCGGATTTGGATGCCGCGGTTGTTGAAACATTTGTTAATGGCGTTCGGAAACAGTCGGGCCGCGCCTCGGAAATGATATTTCCGGTTGATGTTATAATTAAGTGGATTTCACGCATGATGACTCTGCAGCCGGGTGATGTGGTGGCAACCGGAACTCCCTCGGGCGTAGGCCCGCTGCAAGTCGGCGACGTGGTGGAAATTGTGGTCAGCGGAGTTGGAACGCTTCGCAACCCCGTCGTGGCGCAGGGCTCGTAACCTTTTAGTTTGTGTGCGGCGGATTGCCGGAGCAAGCCGCCCACAAGGATGGCCAAA
Source organism: Candidatus Limnocylindrales bacterium (assembly GCA_035604795.1). Classification (GTDB taxonomy): domain Bacteria; phylum Acidobacteriota; class Terriglobia; order Acidiferrales; family UBA7541; genus DASTCZ01. The sequence goes on along the minus strand of DATNHU010000182.1, from coordinate 4,286 downwards.
ATGAAATTTTTCCTGGACACTGCCAATTTGGAAGAAATCAAGCAAGCCGCCGCAATGGGTATCCTCGACGGCATTACCACCAATCCGACGTTGGTGGCCAAGGAGAAGCGCAGATTCAAGGAGTTGATCCTTGAAATCTGCGATGTAGTGAAACCCGGGGTAGTGAACGCGGAAGTGGTGTCCACCGATACCGCGGGAATGCTCCGCGAGGGACATGAAGTCGCCTCCTGGCATCCAAGCATCGTGGTCAAGATTCCTATGACGCCTGACGGGATTCGCGCGGTCACCACTTTTGCCAGGGAAGGCATTCGCACCAACGTGACCTTGGTGTTCTCACCGGCTCAGGCACTGATTGTGGCCAAAGCCGGTGCGAATTATTGCAGCCCGTTCCTCGGGCGCTTGGACGACATCGCTGAAAACGGATTGGGGCTGGTCGCGGAAATCATGGCCATTTACCGCGCTTATAATTACAAGACGGAAGTTCTGGCCGCCAGCCTCCGCCATCCCATGCATGTGGTGGAGGCGGCAAAAATGGGTGCGCACATCGGCACCATGCCCTACAAACTTCTCGAGCAGCTCTTCCATCATCCACTGACCGACAAGGGCCTAGCCACATTCTTGAAAGACTGGGCCGCGGCATCCGACACGATTGGCGGCATCTTCGAGCCAAACGCGATCAAACAGGCAGCGCGTTGAGCCAATTTGAAGATCTGTCGCGGTTTGCCCACGACCCGCGCGTATGGTACGGCGCGGGGGCCGGAGTAGTATTTGTCGCCCTCGTAATTCTCTATCGCTGGCGGAATCGTCCGCCTTCTCCTGACGAATCAGAACGGCTTCGCCGCTTGCACGTGAATCACGTGGGACGCATTGCCGAAGGGCGCGTGATCGATTTGATGAAAGTTGATCCACCGGCTACTGGCGGCCGGGGTTTGCTGGGCATGTTTGGCAGATCCAAACGCGGCGGCGCGGCGATTCCCAGCAGGCAAATGGTCTGTTACAGCTATTCCATTTCTGGAGTGTCCTATGAAACCGCGCAGGACGTCACCGGCCTCGAATCCCGAGTGGCAACCCATCGCCTGGTACCCGGACAGCCCGCCAGCGTGAAGTACGATCCCTCCAACCCGAGCAATTCCATTCTCGTGGCCGACGACTGGTCGGGTCTGCATTAATTCATTGTTCCGCCTCGGTCCGAATTGAAAATGACCGCTTATTTTGCCGCCCAAAACCTTCGGCCAATTCCAAAGGACTTGCTTTGTACTCATTTGCATTCTTTAGGACCGCGCTTGCCGGAATGTCCAGCCTTGTGGCACTCTGGCGAGTCGGCATTACGCTGATTTCTTATCAGGAGAACTGAATGTCCCCGAACGCCGGAGCACCACGAGGTCTCGAAGGGGTTGTCGCCGCGCAAACGCGGCTGAGCCACGTGGATGGTCAGAACGGCGTGCTGATTATCGGCGGCTACACCGTGGAAGATCTGGTCGAGCACGCCGGACTTGAGGGGGCCGCGCATCTGCTTTGGCGTGGACGTCTCCCCGACCGCGTTGAGCAAAGAGATCTTGCCGCGCAAATGGCTGAACTGCGGCAGCTTTCACCGCTGACGCTGGATCTTTTGCGCGCGGCCGCGAAGGCGCCTCCGATAGATGCCTTGCGCATGGCCTGCGCGACGCTTTCGCTGGGCCTCTCAGATCCCAACGCCATAACTCCCGAAGCCGATTTCATCGCTTCCATGAGATTGACGGCTTGTTTTCCGACCATTGTCGCGGCACACGCGCGCATCGCCAAGGGCCAGGATCCAATTCCCCCGCGAGCGGACCTGCCGCTGGCCGCGAATTTCCTTTATATGGTTCACGGGCGCGAGGTGGATCCGGCGGCTGCGCGCGCTCTCGACGCCTATTGGGTTACGGTAATTGATCACGGCATGAACGCTTCCACATTCACGGCGCGCGTGATTGCCAGCACCCGCTCCGATATGGTCAGCAGCGTAACCGGCGCACTCGGCGCGCTCAAGGGTCCGCTGCATGGCGGCGCACCAGGGCCGGTGCTCGACATGCTGCACGAGATCAAGACCACAGACCGCGCGGAGCCCTGGCTGCGCAACGAAATCGCTCAGGGACGCCGCATCATGGGATTTGGCCACCGCGTTTACCGTGTGCGCGACCCGCGCGCGGAAGTATTGAGCCGCGTGGCCGAGCGGCTGGGGCAAGCGCAGCTCGAAAACCGGAAACTTTACGATCTCGCCCGGCACGTCGAAAAAACGGCCGTGCGCGTCCTCGCCGAAAATAAGCCCGGGCGTCATCTCAGTACCAATGTTGAGTTTTTTACCGCGCTGGTGCTTCAAGCCCTGGGGCTGGAGCCCACTCAATTCGTGGCTATGTTTGCCTGCGGCCGCGTGGCAGGTTGGTGCGCGCATGTGATCGAGCAACATGCCGAGGATCATTTGATCCGCCCGCAATCGGAGTATATCGGGCCGATCGGAATGAAGGTAGAAGACTAGTAAGAGTTCCACGCGGGCCAATCACACGGTTTATCCACTCTGAAAAAATGGCGCACGAGAACAAACTCGAACACTTGAAGCGGCTGGAAGCCGAGGCGGAAGCCGGCGGCGGGCCGGAGCGCCGCGAGCGCGAACACAAAGCCGGCAAGTTGACCGCTCGCGAACGCGTTGATCTTCTCCTTGACGAAGGAACTTTCGAGGAGCTTGATAAGTTTGTTCGTCACCGCTCCACCGATTTCGGCATGGAAGAGCAGCGCCCGGCGGGCGATGGCTTCGTCACCGGATATGGACGCATCGGCGGCAGGCTGGTCTATGTCTTCGCGCAGGACTTCACGGTTTTCGGAGGATCGCTTTCGGAGTCGAACGCGCTGAAAATCTGCAAAGTCATGGACTTGGCCATGCGCGGGGGCGCTCCGGTGATTGGGTTAAACGACTCGGGCGGCGCGCGCATTCAGGAAGGAGTGATGTCGCTGGCGGGTTACGCCGATATCTTCCTTCGCAACACGATGGCCAGCGGAGTGATTCCACAGATCAGCGCTGTTATGGGCGCATGCGCCGGTGGCGCGGTTTATTCTCCGGCCATCACGGATTTCATTTTCATGACCCGCGACACTTCCTATATGTTTGTCACCGGCCCGGACGTGATTAAGACCGTGACGCACGAGGAAGTCTCCAAACACGAACTGGGCGGGGCCATGACGCACAATGAAAAAAGTGGCGTCGCACATTTCGTAGCCCGCGATGACCGTGATTGCCTGGCCATGATCCGCGAATTGATGGGTTTTCTGCCTGCCAATAATCTGGAAGATCCGCCGCGGCGCGCCTCATCGGATCCTGTGGACCGGGCCGATGCCTCGCTCGATCGCCTGGTGCCGGAAGACCCCATGCGGCCCTACGACATTAAGGATGCGATTCATTCCATCATGGACGACGGCGATTTCTTCGAGGTCCATGAACACTACGCCAAAAACATCGTTGTGGGATTCGCACGATTGGACGGACGCCCTGTGGGGATCGTGGCCAATCAGCCCGCGGTGTTGGCGGGCTGCCTCGATATCAACGCTTCAGTGAAAGGCGCGCGGTTCGTCCGCTTTTGCGATGCCTTCAATATTCCACTGATTACCTTTGAAGATGTCCCCGGTTTCCTTCCCGGGACGCAGCAGGAATTTGGCGGCATCATCCGCCACGGGGCTAAGCTTCTGTTTGCCTTTGCGGAAGCCACCGTGCCCAAGATTACGGTCATCACCCGCAAAGCTTATGGCGGCGCGTACTGCGTCATGGCCTCGAAACATATCCGCACCGACGCAAACTTTGCCTGGCCCACGGCGGAAATTGCCGTGATGGGTCCGGAGGGCGCTGTCAACATTGTGTACAAGCGCGAACTGGATCGCGCGCCTGAATTTGAGCGCGAACGTCTCCGTGCGGATAAAGTGGCCGAATTCCGCGAGCGCTTCGCAAATCCTTACGTCGCTGCCGAGCACGGTTTCATTGACGCCATCATCGAGCCCTCCCAAACGCGCACCAAGCTAATCACCACGCTGCGCGCCCTTGAGAATAAGCGCGACACCAACCCCAAGAAAAAGCACGGGAATATCCCGCTCTAGTACTCCGCTAAAATCACTCGGTTAATCCCCGCCGCGCGTGGAAAGGCTAGGCTCCACCGCAGGAGATGGAGTAGCCGGCTTTGGCGGCTCCGGCTCAACTCCGCGCCATCCGACAGGGCGCCCTTTGACGGCCTGGGTCAATGCCCGGAACAACACGAAGTACATCATTTGACGGTAGTAGAAACGTT
>DATNHU010000181.1:0-6485 GCA_035604795.1 Candidatus Limnocylindrales bacterium | reverse complement strand
TTTCGTACTCAGCCGGCCGTCAGCATGTCGGTCCGCAAACTGGAAGAATGGGTGGGCGAGCCTCTATTCGTCCGCGGCTCCCGAGCCGGCCGGTTGACGGACGCGGGAGATTTGCTGCTCGAGTATGCCGATCGCATCCTGAACTTAAAAGAGCAGGCGCGCCACGGCCTGGAAGATCTGCGCGGATTAACTCGCGGCAAGCTCTCATTGGGAGTAAATGAAAGCTCCATCCACGCGCTCCTGCCCGTTTTTGCCCGTTACCGCCGCGCCCATCCGGACATCAGGATTTCCGTGGTGCGAACCTCTTCGCACGAAATTCCCGCCGCCATTCTGAATTACAAGCTGGACTTGGGTGTCATTTCCTACGTCCCCGAGGAGGCCAAGCTGATCGCCACTGGTTTCTTCCGCGATAAGTTGACACTGGTGGTCAATCCAAAGCATCGGCTGGCGGGTTGCAAAGTCGTGGACATTGGCGACCTCGGAAAGGAAGTCTTCATTGCGCACATCGTGGACTCGCAGCACCGCTGGAAAGTCATTCAGTTGTTTGAAAAGCACCGCGTCCCGCTCAACCGGGAAGTCGAGTTACCGACCATCGAAAGCATCAAGCGTTTTGTGGAAATGGGTCTGGGAGTGGCGATCGTCCCGGAAATGTGCGTAAGACACGAAGTGAGTCTGGGGCTCTTGGCCGCGCTGCGCATAAAGCAGCTCAACATTCCTCGTCGGCTTTTCCTGGTTTACCGCCGCAGCGACAAGCTCAGTCACGCAGCGTCTGCACTCCTGCAACTGCTTCGCAAGCCGGCCGCCAAGAGCGATTCAATAAAAATTGAGACTGAATGAAGCCACCCAGATTAAATTCGGAAGGGCTGATTTTTATTAGAAGGAATCAAAGTTGTCGTTTTCGGCGTTGCATAGCTTGGCCATCTTTCGCTGGGAAAGATTTACGACCCAGGAGGCGATGTTCGCTTGTGTCACCGGAAGGGGCAACCGCTTAATCATGGACTTCCAGCTGTAGAATTCGCGGTACATCCCCTGCACATTGCTGACGATTTCTTCCGCCGTGCAATACTTGGGCTTGATGTGGCAAATGTGCCCGGGCCAGCGCCCAATCTCGTCGGTCCTCAGGATGCGGTCTTCTGTCTTCATCCTCTCGTAAAACATGGTTCCTTTTTCTGGAGTCAGGATGTTGAAGTAAGCGACCGGAACCTTTTCTTCGTGAAGAAAATCGAGGGTCGAGCGGAACACCTCGGGCGTTTCCGTGTCCCATCCAAAAATGAAATTCAGTGAGTAACTGATCCCATCCTTGCGCAGGTTGCCCAAGAGCTCGCTGTAACGGCTCACCTTGTTGAACTTCTTGTTCATGGACTTCAGGGTCTCGGGGTTGATGCTCTCGATGCCCATATTCACGTGAAGCAAGCCGCTTCGCTTGGCAATATCCATGAATTCCGCGTCGTTGCACAGGTTGGATGTCCACAGCGCCGACCAGCGCACCTTCAACGGAATCATGGCTTCCATCAATTCCATGGTGTGGGCGCGCTTGCCGCCAAAGTCACTGTCGCCGAAGAAAATATACTTGGAGCCGGTATGCTTGATGTCCTCGATTACATCCTCGGTCGGACGTACGCGATATCCGCCGCCCAAATAAAGTCTTTCGGAGCAGAACTCGCATTGCATGGGACATCCGCGCGATGACATCAGCGAGAAAGTTTTGAACGGCCCGTATTTGGAGAGGTCGAGCTTGTCCCAGCGCGGCAGAGGCAACCCGGCAATACTGGGCATCTGCGGCGCCTGGTAAATTTTTTGCAGTCGCCCGTTTACCGCGTCCTCCAGCATCTTTGCCCAGATCGGTTCGCCTTCGCCGATTCCAGCGGCATCACAATGCTGCGAAGCTTCGTCGGGATGAAACCAGACGTGTGGGCCACCCATGAGGACGGGTATGCCTTGCTCGCGGAATTGTGCGGAAATATCGTAAGCGCGAACCGAATGAAGCGTCCAGGTGGTGATCGCCACCACATCCGGTTTTGGATCGCCATGAAAATTGATGTCTTCCAGATACTCATTGACCAGCGTAATGTCCCAACCTTCGGGAGTCATCGCCGCCAGATACGGGAGGTTCAACGGGACAAGGGGTCTCTTTCGGGATTTCAGCAAAGTCCGGTTGGTCTTGGAGACATAGTGCGAAGGCTGAATAATCTGTAGCCGCTTGTTCATCAAACCCCTCAGACCAGAACAGAATGAATTCTAATTATGATTGCTTGTTAGTTCCATTCTTGCCTGGAAGAGTACAAAGTCCATATTCCAACCCGCTCCCCCCAGCAACTAAAATAATACATTAAAACGAAACTTGGGTTGTGATTTATCTCACAAAATTTGCGGTGACCGCCAAGAGGGGCTTTCAGCGTCCTCAAACTCGGGTCCCCAGGTGAATTCGTGGCCATATTGGAATGGTGCCGGGGGGCAGAGTTGAACTGCCTACGCCGGCCTTTTCAGGGCCGCGCTCTACCGGTGAGCTACCCCGGCACCGTGGGAAACCAATATTCTATTCAAAACCCGCACGCTCTCAAAGCGAAATGAACAGAAAGACAAAGAATCTATCCACATCCGATCATGAGGGCTGGATTCGAGCAATCAGAGAAATACCGGTGGACTTAACGGTCTTTGGCGTTCACTGAACCTTTCCCGAACGTCCCGACTTAGAGGTTATTTCATCGATGCATCGAACTCCCGCATCCAATCTTTCTTCTTAAGCAATTCGCGGGGTTTGGTGCCGTCCGGCGGCCCCACAATCCCATCCTTCTCCATGATGTCAATCAGCCGCGCCGCACGCCCGTATCCTATTCGCAGCCGCCGCTGCAGAGTGGATGTGGATGCGCGGCCCATTTCGCAAACGACTCTCACCGCTTCCTGGTAAAGCTCGTCGTCAACCGAGTCTTCGCCGCCCTCTCCCTCTTCCTCCGCAGACGCGTCTTCCTTGGGCGGCTCCAGCAATTGCTCGTTGTAAACCGCCTTCGCCTGCCCCCGCCAGAATTCGCACACCGCGGTAATTTCTTCCTCGCTGACCAGCGGCCCGTGGATGCGGTGCAGGCGCGACGATCCGGCCGGCAAATAAAGCATGTCCCCGCGGCCCAATAGGGATTCAGACCCATTGGCATCGAGAATGGTTCGGGAGTCCACCTTGCTGGCCACGCGGAAGGATATGCGGGCAGGGAAGTTTGCCTTGATTAGACCGGTGATTACGTCCACAGAGGGCCGTTGCGTGGCCAGGATCAAGTGAATTCCCACCGCACGAGCCATCTGGGCCAGTCGCGTGATGGCGGCTTCCACGTTACTGGTATCCACCATCATGAGATCGGCCAACTCGTCAATCACGATCACGATGTAGGGAAGCGGTTTATGTTCGATCTCTTCCGCGTCATCAAACAGGGAGAGTGACTCGCTGCGCTTGAAGGTGCGATTGTACTGGTCAATGTTTCGGACGCCGCGCTGAGCCAGCATCTTAAGCCGCTTCTCCATTTCTCGCGTGGCATTGCGCAAAACATTTGAGGCCACTTTCGGATCGGTCACTACCGGCGCCAGTAAGTGTGGAATGCCTTCGTACAAGCCGAGCTCAAGCCGCTTGGGGTCCACCATCACCAGCTTCAGTTCGTCCGGGGTGGCTTTATAGAGCATGGAAACGATCAGCGCGTTGAGGAAGACGCTCTTGCCCGTACCCGTCGCGCCCGCAATCAGCAGGTGGGGCATGAGCGCCAGGTCGCTGACGCGATGGCGCCCAATCAGGTCTTTGCCCATGGCCAGCGTCAGTTTGGAAGCGGAGTTCACAAATTCAGGCGATTCAATTTCATCCCGCAGCGCTATCGTCTGCCGGTGATGGTTGGGTACTTCCACACCTACGGTGGACTTCCCCGGGATGCGGTCAATCAGAATCGATTCCGCCCTCAGGGCCAGGCACAAATCATCCGACAATCCCGTGATGCGGCTATATTTGATGCCCGCCTCAGGCTTGAATTCATACGTGGTCACCACGGGCCCGGGATTGATCTGCGTGATATGCCCGCCCACATCGAATTCCCTGTATTTTTCTTCAATGGCTCGTGCACAATACTTCAGTTCTTCCTCTTGCAATTTTTCGCTGCGTTCACCCGCGCGTAGCAGTGCAGTGGAGGGCAGCTTGAAGGCGGAAGGACCGCTGGCAATCTTCGGGCCGGGCTTGGAGCTTGATGACACCTTTGCGGGTGCGTCCTCTTCCTCCGGGTCGCCATCCTTTCCACGGAAACGCAAAATCACCGGCGCGCGGCGAGAAGGCTTTTCTTCTTCCTCCTCGGCGGCGTCATCTGCTTCTTCGTCCGCAGCATCTTTATTCAACAACTCTTTGGAAACGGGCACCTGGGAAGCAACCGCAGGACGTCCGGAAATCTTGATCTCTTCAACGCGCTTGCGCAGCCGCTCCTGCTCACGCTGCTCGCGCCACTCCGCCCATCGCTCTCTTGCCTGCGCTAGGAACTTGATCTTGCTCAGCGGCCCTTTCGCCCAGCTCTCCGCACCCAGGAAAGTAAACTTGGTGGTCAGGAACAGTGCCGCCAGCAATGCCGCAACCGTCACCAACTGGGCGCCAATGCTATTGAATGCAGCGGTCAGCCCCGCCGCCAGCAAGTCTCCCAATAATCCACCCGGAGGCGCCGCTCCGCGAACGTTTGGGAAGCCCCACAGCGAAACCAGAGCAGGAAGGCCCAGTCCCAGCAGCCCCCAGCCGACCACCTTCGCCACGGGCGATTCCACCGTCCGGCTGCGGATCCATCGCGTCCCCAGCACAAGAATCCCGGCCGGCAGCAGAAAAGCCGCATAACCGAAGCCCTGGAACAGCAAATCCGCGCCGTGGGCTCCAACTGGACCTATCCAGTTCGAGGCCGCGTGAGACCCGGAGTCGAGGGCAGAAACATTCAAGGAAGCATCGTGTGGATTGTAAGAAAGCAAGCTAAGCGCCACCAGCAGGCCCATAGTCAGGCCCAGGAAGCCTACTAATTCATTAAGGCGGTGGTTTTCCGTCGGCGTCAATAAGCGCACAGACATCTCCTCGGCAGGCGGATAGCGGCTGCTATTCTACCTCTGGGACGGGCGGGCGCTAGCGCGTGGAGCCCAGATGGAGTAAGACGAATAGCAGGACAAGTATACCCAGCGCGATTCGGTAAACAACGAAAACCTTCAGCGTGCGTGTTTGTAGGTAACGCAGGAAAAAGGCAATCACGGCATAGCCCACCAGACCTGACACAACTATTCCAATGAGCAATGTGGACATGGGGAGATCCAGCCCGCCTGCATGCCGCTCATGGATAAGCTTGGGCACTTCCTTGAGCGCGGCTCCGGCGATCAGCGGTGTGGATAGAAGGAAAGAGAAGCGCGCCGCAGATTCGCGTGTGAATCGCCTCCACATCCCGGCGATGATTGTGCTCCCCGAACGCGACACGCCTGGAAAGATCGCAAACGCCTGCGCCGTACCCACCACAAGAGCATCGGTCAGATTTGACTGTTTCACATGTCTATCCAGATTTGTGAGCCGGTCCGCCCACCACATAAGCAGTCCAACCAGGATCAGTGCACAGGCAATAGGAATGGGCTTGCTCAATGTATCTTCAACAGTCTTTTCAAACAGAATTCCGGCGATTCCGCCCGGAATCGTACCCACGACCAGCAACCAGAATAATCTTCGCTTCCAGGAGAAATCTTCATCGCGCATGGCCGGGGAGGGACGAATCCCAAAGCCTGCCAACGCAAGCTCAAACCAGTCGCGAATAAAATAGAGTACAACTGCGGCCAGCGTGCCCACATGCAACGCTACATCGAATGCCAATCCCTGCTCCGGCCATCCGGCGAAATAGGAAAGGAGAACCAGGTGCGCCGTGCTGCTGATGGGAAGGAATTCGGTGAGACCTTGGACCACCGCGAGGATAATCGCATGAAGTATCGGCATGCCGTGTCAGGTCTCCTTCGGCCCAGCGATCGCTTTGCGCATAAACCATGCGTCCACGCGGTCCAAATAGTAGCGTGGAATGACGCCCACGATACGATAGCCGCGCCTTTTCCAAAAGGCAACGGCGGCTTCATTGTCTGTTGCTGTTTCGAGACCTACCATCGAAACGCCGCGACCGGCCATCTTTTTTTCCGCGGCTTCCGTCAGCGCCGTCCCGATTCCGGTTCGTCGAAATGGTTCCGCGACGTCGAGCGTGATGATATGTCCCTCCGGCGGTTCCGCCTCCGCGAGAATGAATCCCTGAATCTCGCCTTCCAACTCCGCGACAATGCAAAATCCGCCGCGCACCCGCAGATACCACCGCAGCATGCTCTTGCTGTAAGCGATTCCGGGGGGATAACAGGCGCGGTCCAGCGCATGCAGATTTTCAAAATCGGAGTCGGAGTATGGACGGAGAGAGGTGCTCACGGCTTCAAAACTGCTCGCGAAGATTGCCCAGGTGGCTAAACTTCCAGGATTACGG
>DATNHU010000180.1:0-4168 GCA_035604795.1 Candidatus Limnocylindrales bacterium | reverse complement strand
AGCCGCAAATGCGCAAGCCGACACCACGATGAGATGCAGAATCCAGCGGACTCCTCGATCTCGCATGAAGGACTCCTTCACTTTATGTTTTGCGGTAATCAGGGTGCAGACCCCGGCAATAATTGAACCAGACGCGCGATGCTACCGGGGGGTTTCAACAGAGTCAAGCGGGGCTGAGACACGTGGGCGAGCCATGGCTTGCCTGCCCCCGCTCCCGCCCCCGGTTGGACAACTACTTCGGAGAAGTGACTTGCGTGGAATCGCCGGTCTTGTGATCGGCGATCTGAAAGCGCAGAAAATTATGGACGGCTTGGAGCGCTTCAGGGTTCATGGTGGTGATGCGCACGCGCCCGCCGCGATCGGTCTTCTCAAACTGGTAGATGATCTCGGCCCTCTTCTTTTTCATCACCGGCACGCCGGGTGGCACCTGGTCATGGACGAGCATGGGAATCTCAAAATTTCCATCGGCAAACATCTGGGCAATGTGTCCCAAATGCATTTGAATTTGGTTCTTTGTTTCGGCGTCGGCGGTGCTGTTGGCTTCGACCTGGATCGCGCCGCCATTGGCGTAAAGGTAGAAATGATGCGTGGCCTTGTCCTGCGGAAATCCCATGGCATGATCTCCGCGTTGTCTTACGCCAGCGTCGTGATCCTGTGGCGCGCCGGAGGAGCCAGTTTGTTGGAAGGTATTGGGCATACTGAGTCCAAGGAAAAAAAGAACCACAGCAAATGTAAATTTCATTTTAGTTTCCTCCTGGACGCCGGCTTGAAGGGAGACCTTTTGAGCGACTCGAGAAGTCCTGCGCGTTTTCCCCGCGGAGTTCGAGCGATTCGCCGGTCCCAACCGCGCAAGATTCCTTCCATGTGCTTGCGAAGGCGGCGAAGGTCCGCAATCTGTTGTCGCAACAACTGAAGTTTCCCTTTGGCGAGCGAATGCACGCTCTTGCAGGGGATCCCGCCGGCGTCCTTCACGCGAAGGACGCGGGCGAGTTCCGACAGCGAAAAACCGATAGCGAGTGCATTGCGAATGAGCCGCACTCGACTGACGGCCTGTGGTGAAAAGCGGCGATAGCCACCCTGGGTTCTGGGCGGATGAGGCAGGACGCCAACTCGCTCGTAATGCCGGATGGTGTCCGGACTGACACGCGCCAGTTTTGCTATCTCGCCGATTTGCAAGGACAGCGATTCACCCAAGACTGCCATGCCTCCTGAAGAACAGCGTGCACCCTGGAACCGGTTCCAGGGTCAAGATGGCAATTTCAGTGTACGCTCTCGCGACAATCCGTTTCTGGATTAAATTTGTGGGGAATCGTGGGGACCAGTACATCCTTGGCGCCATCCTGAAGGTTGGGAACCAACCACCGGAAGAGGATGGTTGCGGCGAACGCACCCGCGATTTGTGCAACCAGGAATAGCGGCACGTCCTTAGGTCTGATTCCAGAAAATGTGTCGGTCAAGGCCCTGGCCAGGGTGACAGCAGGATTCGCGAACGACGTGGAGGAAGTAAACCAATAAGCCGCGGTTATGTAGGCGCCCACAGCAAACGGGACTGCACTTGAACGGAGGCGCGAACATCCCCAAATTACCGATAGCAGCCCAAATGTAGCGATGAATTCGCTGAAAATCTGCGCAGGGCCGCTTCGTTCGTGGTGTGACAGGGAAACAACCGGCAAACCAAACATGAGATGGGATGAAATTGCTCCGGCGACTCCACCAGCCATCTGTCCCAGAATGTACGTTGGGGTTTCCTTCCATGGAAGACCCTTTTCCAGTGCATCGGCCAAGGTGACCGCAGGATTAAGGTGCCCGCCGGAAATAGGTCCAAAGGTCAAGATGAGAGCTACGAGAGCTGCGCCCGTGGCGATCGTATTTGCGAGAAGCGCCAGCGCGATATTTCCAACGGCAAGGCGTTCGGCCATGATCCCAGAGCCAATCACTGCGGCCACCAGAAATGCAGTGCCCAGAAACTCCGCAACGAATCGGCGACCAATAGAGATCCTCATTGCTGGCCGATGCGCTCGATTCCGGCCTGAAGCGCGAGCTTACCGATTTTTGTGAAAGGCAAGGCGAGGAAGAGACTGATTCTGCGATCGAGGATCATGTAGGCTTCACGGTAGGCGCGGGCGATTTGCGCGGGAGTCCCTGATGCGGCCGCGGGATCTGGAACTCCCCAATGCGCGGTCATGGGCTGGCCCGGCCAGATGGGACAGGATTCCTTCGCCGCGTTGTCGCAGACAGTGAAAACGAAATCCATTTTTGGCGCGCCGGGCTTGGCGAACTCCTCCCAACTCTTGCTGCGCAATCCCTCTGTAGGCAATCGCGAAAGCTCCAATTGTTTGATGGCCTCCGGGCGGACGATGCCGGATGGATGGCTGCCCGCGCTGAAGGCTTTGAAATTCGGCTTCCCTTTCTGATTGAGGATCGCTTCCGCCATAATTGACCGCGCGGAATTTCCGGTGCAGAGGAAAAGCACGTTGTAACTGAACTGTGCGTTCACGTGCATGCGGGTCAGGCCGTGGCCGGTTCAGGTGGTGCACAGCAGGTTGGCTCGCAGCAGGATTTCTCGCGGGCACTCCTCGCTGGAGCCGGTTTCCGGGCGCGAATAAAGGCGCTTGCAAATTTGTTTTCCACCTGCGGTGCGATAGCGTCCACATCGATACCCTGTGTGGTTAGAAATTGGCGCGCGTCGTCAATGCTGTAAATGCGTGTGGGCTCGATTGTAATGTCCGTGAATCCAGCGGCGGCGAGCTTCGCGAAGTATTCGGATTCATCCAACGCTCCGGCGACGCACCCAACCCACAGCTCGACATTCCTGCGAATCTCCGCGGGTACCGGGCCGCGCACGACAACGTCCGACACGGCAAATCGCCCTCCTGGCCTGAGGACGCGGAATGCTTCACGCAACACGCGGTCCTTGTCCGCCGAAAGGTTGATGACGCAGTTGGAGATGACTACATCCACGGAGTTCTCCGGAAGGGGAATGTTTTCGATTTCACCCTTGAGGAACTCCACGTTTTCGATTCCCGATTTCGTCTGATTCTCGCGCGCAAGCGACAACATTTCGTCGGTCATGTCCAGACCGTAGGCTTTTCCCGTTGGCCCTACTCTCTTCGCCGACAGAAGCACATCAATCCCGCCTCCTGAGCCCAAATCAAGAACATGTTCCCCCGGATTCAGCTGAGCCAGTAGGGTTGGATTTCCGCAGCCGAGCGAGGCCGAGAGCGTCTCTTTCGGCAAGCCTTCTGTCTGATTGGCGTCGTAGAGATTGGTGGAAATGGGGTCGCAGCACGGCGTAGGACTGGATTCGCAGCCGCAGGCGGCGGAATCACCGGCCTTCACACGGCGTGCTGCTTCTCCGTACTTTTGTTTGACGATTTCCCGGATGTGCTCGGTAGCCAAGGTCCCTCCTGGTCCAACATATCTGCCAGCGCGAATATGTCTTGAGGATATCTCCTGGCGCATATATATGTCAAGACGAATATGATGTAAGATGGCTGCGTGCCCAAGACAAGGCCACGCTTCTCCCTGGACGTGCTGTTCCGAGCGCTCGCCGACCCGACTCGACTGCGGCTGCTGAATCTGATCGGGGATCAAGAGATCTGTGTTTGCTTTTTTGTGGAAATCCTCCGAATGAGCCAGCCGAAAATCTCCCGCCACCTGGCCTATCTCCGCAAGGCAGGTATCGTGGCAGCCAGGCGCGAAGGGAAGTGGATGCACTACAGGATCACGACACCCTCCGACGCAGTCGCGGCAAGAATCCTGCGCGAAACCATGAAGCACCTGCGGGAGAAACCGGAAATGATGCAGGATATTTCGCGGCTGAAGTCGGCGTGCTGTGCTCCGCAAAACTATCAATTGATTCAGAGCGCGCCCGCGCCGGCATTGTTCTTGAAAAAGTAGAACTCGGCAAATGAAGCCCGATCGCAAATATTTCCTGAAGACGGTCCGGCTGGGGTTCAGCCAGTGGACGAGCGACAATCTGCCGCTTGCACTGGCGATTTGGGGCGATGCGGAAGTCACGCGTTATGTGGGCGGACCTTTTTCGAGAGAGAAAGTTGCCGCGAGACTGCAGCGGGAAATCACGTCGATGACAACCTATGGAGTCCAATACTGGCCGATCTTTCTTCTGGAAACGGGTGACCACGTGGGAGCAGCCGGAATGCGCTTT
>DATNHU010000179.1:0-5247 GCA_035604795.1 Candidatus Limnocylindrales bacterium | reverse complement strand
TATCAACCTCAGATATTCCGACCTACCCGGATTCTGAACCGGGTTTAAAACATCTTATGCAGGATGCGCTGAATGCCGCAAAGAGTAACGACCGGACAAAGCTCGAGGAAATCACGAATTCAATGGTCCTGCCCTCCTCGGACGATTGGTTCTCAAGTACATTTGGACCAGTGCGTGGGAAGTTTTACGCCAAGCTGTATTCCGAAAATAACCGACGTATTGCTGCAGATTTGTCCGGCATATTTTGGGAATTGACATCGGGAAAATTCGGGATCCTTGCTGTTCACGAGTTCAAGAATCAGTGTGATTTTTCCGCGGACCAAGACGAATATCCTGTGTTGGCCGAGCGAATAGTCCCTGAGCCATTTAGTGTCGTGAGATTTAGTCATGGTTCCTTGGTCAAAGAGTTTCGATTCTTGGCCTATGTTAACGGTGGATTTCGATTTCTTGGGCAACTGAGCGCTTCGGCAGGATTCGTGTCAAACACAGGGAAGGCAATGGTTCATGATTCCGCCTCCGATTCATCTTCTGATACAAATTCTGGCCGTTCGGTAGTCATTCCGCAGCCGAAGTGGGGTCATCAGGTTCACCCTGACTATCCGATGGAAGCTAGGCATGCTCACATTCAAGGTACAGTCGTCGTTCACGTGATCATCAACAAAGATGGGACCATTGGAGAATTACACTTGATTCGTGGCCAGTGTCCGCTTGCAAGGGCTGCAATTGAGGCTATTAAGCAATGGCGATTCGAGCCAACTCTTCTTGATGGCAAAGCCATACAGGTTGAGACGGAGTTTGAGGTTGGTTTCCATATGGGGTAGCGGTAGTTCCGCACGCTATTTGAAATAGGACCGTAGCTTGACCCGGCGTAAGACTTGAAACCAAGAGAACGGCGAGAGCATTATCCCCTGCCGTTCTTTTTTGGCGTGGACAACGAAGAATCTTAGTTTAGTTCCCTCTGCGGCCGCGGCCAGGCGCCGCACCTCCGCCTTCAAGTGAAATCGGGGGCAGATTCGCTTCTTGAAGTTGTGCGTTGGCTGCGGCGAGTTCCGCCGCCTTTGCTGCATTCCACTTTGTGATGGCTGCGGCGGCTAACTTCTGAGCATTGGCGAACGCAGTCATCACTTGTAGGCTTGGTGCAGCGTCGATCCCTTCCACCGCGCCTGAAATCTGGCCGAGTTCCCCGGCGACGAACAACAAGCTGGAGACATCATTGGTTGGGCCCGAAACACCGCTGGAATCAGGGCTGGAGGTGGGAGTGACTCCTCCAATCTCCGCAGCCTTTGTGTCGAGAGCATTCAAAGCTGCGAGCAGGCCAGAATCGGCTGGCGCTTGCTTGAGCAGATTGGCGATTTGGCTGCGGACGGCCGCGACTTCTGCTCGCGCCCTGGCAACTTCAGCCGATTTCGCCGCCACTTGCTGTGCAACATCAAACTGCTGCTGCAATTCAACAAGAGATGTTCTTACCCGTGGATCCATTTTAACTGTGAGCGGCTGCGTGTAGCTCTTTCCGTCGGCGGTAAGTTTCACTTCGTAATTCCCCGGCAGAGCCCAACTCGCACCACCGCCTCCGCCGCGCCCTCCACCACCGGCTCCGGGTGCGGCTGCATAATGAAGGTCCCAAACCCAGCGATGCATGCCTGCAGCAGCGGAAAGAGTTTCCGGAGGGCGATTCCAATAAGCCGGGATATTTGGCGCGCCTCCGCGGCCTCCTCCACCGCCGCCACGGCGGCCACCGCCTGCTCCACTGTCAGCGCTGGAATAGGTCCGAACAGTCTTTCCGGACTTGTCCAAGATTTCCAGCGTCACCGGGGCGGAGGCGGTGGACGTCAAATAGTAATCAAGGATGGCGCCCGTCGGCGGATTATCCGTTTCGGCCGAGCCGTACGGGAGCGGTGTGCCTCCGCTGCCGCCGGTGCGCATGCGAACGGCGGTCACGGGTTTGAAGAGCATCGTGTCCGGCGCGGCAGTCATCGCAGCGATCTGGCGAAGCGATGAGATGTTGTCGATAATCCAGAAACCACGGCCGTGCGTGGCGACGATGAGGTCATCACCATGGATGACAAAATCGCGCGCGGAACTTCGCGGCAGATTCAGCTGGAGCGCCTGCCAGTCCTCGCCATTGTTGAAGGAGACATAAACTCCGAGCTCGGTTCCGGCGAAAAGCAGGCCTTTGCGAGCTGGGTCTTCCTTCACGGAATTGACGTAGCTGCCATCCGGAATTCCGCTGGCGATGAGCTTCCAAGTTTTGCCGCTGTCGCGCGTGCGATAAATGTAGGGCTTGTAATCTTCCAGGCGGTGGCGATCTACTGAGGCATACGCGGTGGCGGCGTCGGAGTGGGATGCTTCGATCAGGGAGACTTTGCTCCACGCGGTGAGCTCCGGCGGTGTGACATTCTTCCAGGTCTTGCCGCTGTCGTGCGTCACGTGGATCAGGCCGTCGTCGGTCCCAATCCAAATTGTGTCGGCCTGCAAGGGCGAGGGAGCTATAGTGTAAATCACTCCGGGTCTCGGGGCACCGTAAGTATCGGCGGCGGTCGCGGGGTCGAGGTTCGGAGGCGTGCCGGGGTTTTCGCGCGTCATGTCACCACTGATGCGAGTCCAATTCTTGCCGCGGTCAATCGTCTTCCACAAATACTGATTGCTGTAGTAGAGCGCGTGGCCCGGAGCTTGCGAGAACACAACGGGCAGCGTCCAGGTGTGGCGAAACGGCGCCAATTGCGGCGAGCCAAGCATGGGAGAAATGTTGTAGCCCGCGTTGGTGCGTTGATCGCAGGCGGAAACGCCGCCGCCATAAAGAATGTTCGAGTCGGATGGATCGACGGCGACATAGCCGCTTTCACCGCCGGCGCAAATGGGCGCCCAATCGCGCATGTAAGAAATAGATCCGTAAATGCCGCGGCTGACCGCTTTCACCGCGCCACTATCCTGTTGCGCACCGTAAACCCAATACGGATCCTGGTTGTCCGCAACGATGTGATAAATCTGCGCGGTGGGCTGGTTGTACCAGGAGCTCCAGACGAGCCCACCATCCACGCTGACCACGACGCCCTGATCGCTGGCGAGGATCATGCGCTGGCCATCGTCGGGATAAATCCAGAGCTGGTGATAATCGTCGCCTCCGGGTGCGCCTTTGATGGGGATGAAAGTTCTTCCGCCATCTTCGGAGCGATAGACGGAAGTGTTGGAGACGTACAGCTTGTCGGGGATTTTAGGGTCGACCACGACATTGCTGAAATACCAGCCGCGGCCCCAAATGCGCTGATCGTTGTCGAGAAGTTGCCAGGTCAGGCCTGCATCATCGGATCGGTAGAGACCGCCCTTCTTGGGATCGGTGTCATCCACGATGGCGTAAACGCGATTAGGGTCGCTGGGAGCAACGGCCACTCCGGAACGGCCAATACCATCCGCGGGCAAACCACCCGAGAGTTGCGTCCAAGTGTTGCCCCAGTCGGAAGATTTGAAAATTCCGCCGCCAGGGCCGATGGAGGGAGGATAGATGCTCCACGGCGGACGGCGAGTGGCCCAGAGCGATGCGTAAAGGATTTGTGAGTTGCGGGGGTCGAAGGTGATGTCAATCGCGCCGACATTTTCATTCTTGTAGAGGATTTTCTGCCAGGTGGCGCCGCCGTCAGTGGAACGGAAGACGCCCCGATCCGCATTGGGGCCATAGGCGTGGCCGAGGGCGGCGACAAAGACCACGTCAGGGTTTTTGGGATCGACAATGACGCGGCCGATCTGGCGAGTGTCTTCGAGGCCGCTGTGCTTCCACGTTTTGCCGCCGTCGGTGGATTTGTACATTCCGTTGCCGTAAGAAATTTGTGAGCGCATGTCGGCTTCGCCGGAGCCTACGTAAATAATATCTGGATTGCTGGGGGCGACACCGATGGCGCCGATGGAGGCCACGGATTCTTTATCAAAAATTGGCGTCCAGGCTTCGCCTGCAGTATTGCTTTCCCACACGCCGCCGCCCACGGAACCAAAATAAAAATGATTTGGCTGGCCGGGCACTCCCGTCACGGCCACTGCGCGGCCGCCTCGGTAGGGGCCGATCATGCGCCACTTCAGGCCGGAGAATAAGCTGGGATCACGAAGCTGTGATTGCTGGGCGGCGCCGTGGCCGGGCCAAAGCAGCGCGGCCAATAAAACCAAGCCCAGCGAAGCAATCCAACCAGGCAGCGGGACAGACTTGAAGCGGCGAAACGTTTTCATGTTCATTCTCTCCGGTCTTTTTGAAACTCTCGTCAGTAGGACTTATATGGCAGACGTACCGTGGAGCGCAAGGGTTGCGCGTAAATCATCCACAGCTTTGAGGCTGAACACAGAAAAGCTGAGCAGCCAATGGGCAGTCTTCAATTGTGGTTGGCGCCCCCGTGAATTGCCTTGCAGAATTTGCAAAAGAATGCAGGCTCGGTGTTATCCACGTGATGGCGGACCGGTTTCAAAGTCTTGAGGAACGCGAATATGGCGCTCAAATCCTCGTCTGTCATTCCGCGATAGATATCGCTCGGCATAATCGGATTCAGTTTGCGCGCCCGCACTGACCCGGTACGAATGGTGTCAATAAACATCTTTGTGTCGTAGTAAGGAATCCCCGAAGGGTCGGGCGTGAGGTTGGCGCTCGCAACGCGTCCCCATGGTCCAACCAGAATAAATCCTCCGGCAAAATCCAAACCCGGCAGTGGCACCCCATGTGCATCTGCGGGAGTGTGACAATCCGAGCAAGCACCTGCATTGGCCATATACGCGCCGCGCTTTTCAGGGGTGGAGAGATCAGGCGGAGGCACCGGCGCGGTCAGGGGCTGAGGCACATCGCGAATCAAATATTTCACGGGGAAAATAATTTCGGTCGCAGGTAGAGGATTGCGAACGGGCGGCAACGTCCGGAGATAGACAATGATGGACGCCAGGTCTTCATCGGAAAGCGAAGCGAAATGCTGGTAGGGCATGAACGGAAAAAGGGCGCGTCCGTCGTGGCCGACCCCTTCGCGAATCGCCCGTGCCAATTGGTCATCCGTCCAACTCCCTGCCCCGGTTTCTCGGTCGGGCGTCAGATTGGGAGCGACCACGCGGCCCGGCAAATCCGCTTCTGGAATCACCTCGCCAGCGCCGAGATTTGAGAGTGTGGTGGGCGGGGAGACTACTGTCCAATCATGCGGTGTGTGACAGAACACACAGCCGGAGACATTTTCCGCGAGGTATTTTCCACGAGCGAGACGCTCGGGAGTGCTCTCAAATGTGCGGGGA
>DATNHU010000178.1:0-11323 GCA_035604795.1 Candidatus Limnocylindrales bacterium | reverse complement strand
GCGGTCGCTGCGGCAAAGCAAAATGTCCGGCTGGATCCCGATATTGAGCATTTCTTTGACGCTGTGCTGCGTTGGTTTGGTCTTCAGTTCGCCCGCCGTGGAGATAAATGGGACGAGGGTAACGTGAACGAAGACGGTGTTTTCGGGACCGAGCTCGAGGCGCATCTGGCGGATGGCTTCGAGGAAGGGAAGCGATTCGATGTCGCCAACGGTGCCGCCGATTTCGACGATGACCACGTCCACATCGTCGGCAACTTTCCGGAAAGCGGCTTTGATTTCGTCGGTGACGTGCGGGATGACCTGCACAGTTTTACCGAGGTAGTCGCCGCGGCGCTCCTTGGAAATGATGGACTCGTAGATGCGGCCGGTGGTCCAGTTGTGATCGCGGGTGAGTTTGGTGGAAGTGAAGCGCTCGTAGTGGCCAAGGTCGAGATCGGTCTCCGCGCCGTCATCGGTGACGTACACTTCGCCGTGCTGATAGGGCGACATGGTGCCGGGATCCACATTCAGATAGGGATCACACTTTTGAAGGGTGACCTTCAAGCCGCGGGATTCCAGAAGGCAGCCGATGGACGAAGCGGAAACGCCCTTGCCGAGAGAGGAGACTACGCCGCCGGTCACAAAAACATACTTCGTTCGTTGGCTGGCCGTAGCTGCTGTCATTCCCTGCTTTTTTGTGATTACCCCGCGTGAAGTCGCAGGGTACGACGTATTATGGGGGAGAAATTTGCGAGTGTCAAATTATGGGAAAAAAGGCGCGAAAATGGAGTGCTTGCCAACTTCGTATTCCACCGGAAATTTCTATGCTGACTTCCTGGCGGAAAGCAGGCTTCACAACTGAAAGCACGATGAAATCATTTTGGAAAGAGGTGGGGAGCATACCAGCGGGCGTAGGTCGCGAAACCGAGCAGAAGCACGAGCCACCAAAGCGCAAGCACTGTTCGCATCCAGAGCTTGTAATTGGAAAGGCGGAATTTTTCGGGGAGGACGGAAGTTCCGGCAGAGAGCAAAATATAAAGCCCGGCGATTTCAGCTATTGATCCGAGAGCCGCATGTCCGGTCGCGAGGGCGTAGAAAGGCTTGCCCAGCCTGAGCAGTATTCTCGGACCCACGTGTGAACGGAAAGAGGGAATCATCGTGAATGCGATCACCCCAAGATTGAGAAGGACGATTAGGGACTGGCACATGGCGTGCGCTCGAAAGTGCTGCCGCCGAGCGAGCACCATGCCGACGAGCAGCCCGATCCCCATGGCAAGCTCAAGAAGTAGAATCACGTCAGCGTAAAAGGGAGCATTGGTTCCGAGAAAGCCCGCGCTCACGGCCGCACCCGCATTTGTTTAGAGGAATATGGTTCTACCATTCTTGCTATAAATGTGGACACAACGGGAAGGACATTTATTCCCGCGAAGGGGCGACCGGCTGGCCAATAAAGCGGCTCGGAGAGACTTAATCTTCAGGCGGCGCTTTTGCGGATCAGCTCTTCCACGCGGGGGACGTCGTCGGGTACATCAACGCTCACGGAATCAAATTCGGTTTCGGCCACGCGCATCTTGTAGCCATTTTCGAGCCAGCGCAATTGCTCGAGCTGCTCAACGCGCTCGAGGTCGCCGGGCGGAAGCGTGTCGTAATCGAGCAGGGCATCGCGGCGATATCCGTATAGGCCAAGGTGCTTCAGGTGTCGAGCATGGACGGAGTTGCCGGTGTCGCGCACCCAGGGAATCGGCGCGCGGGAAAAATAGAGCGCGTCGCCCTCGAAATCGAGGACGACTTTTACGATGTGCGTGTCCATGATGTCGGCGGGATTGGTGAGGGGCACGGCAAGCGTGGCGAGATGCACGTTGGTGTCTTCGGTGATGGTGTCCACCAGGGTGTCCACAGCTTGGGGCGCGACGAGGGGCTCGTCGCCCTGAACATTAATGTAGATGTCGGCGGAGCTGTTGGCGGCAACTTCGGCGATTCGTGCAGTGCCGGAGCGATGGTCAGCGCGGGTCATCACAGCTTCGCCGCCGAACGCTTCCACGGCGGAGCGAATGCGCTCGTCTTCGGTGGCGACGACTACCTTGGTGATTTTCTTGGCGAGTTTCACGCGCTCCCACACCCGCTGAATCATTGGCTTGCCTACCAAGGTGACCAAAGGCTTGCCAGGCAGGCGCGTGGCGGCGAATCGCGCGGGAATCACAGCCCAAACCGTTGGGGATGCAGGTGACACGTAACGAACTCCTGTTCGAGGTGATGCTACCACATCGATACGTGGGGGCAAGTTGGGATGCGGAGGGCGATCTATCCCGCCGATTGGGCGCCGGGGCGAGAGATGGAATTGCGAATCGCCAGCACGAACGGTGGCGCGAGTTGGATATGCCGTTGGCGACTGAGTTGACTGTGGACGGAACCAGGAGCTCCGCATCTTCAAGGTGAAGTAAGCTACAAGACGCGGGATCAAAAAGGAATGATGGAGCCGGCGATCTAAGAAAGAGGTTTAGAAATTGGCGAACGACTTATTGACACTGGCCTCAGGGAGTCGTTAAGATTTGCCCAATGATTGATGCCCACATCGTGCCTGCATGCTGCACTGCAAAGTCGAATCGCATCCGAAGGGGAGACCGGCAATGAAAAAAATCCTGGGATTGGTGTTACTAGTGTTTGCTTTTGTGACGGTTGGAGTTGAGGCGCAGACGCAGCCTCCAGCGACCGACGGAACCGCTCCCCCCGCGCAGACGCAAGGGCGCAAGAAGCGCGTGGCCGTGTTTGATTTTGATTATGCGACGGTAATGAACAACTCGCAGGCGATCTTTGGCTCGAATGTGGACATTGGAAAAGGCATCTCCGATTTGCTGGTGAAGTATCTGGTGCAAGACGGCACCTACTCTGTGATTGAGCGCAAGGCGATGGACAAGATTCTTGCGGAGCAGAATTTTTCAAACAGCAACCGCGCGAACCCGCAATCCGCGGCGCAGATCGGCAAACTGCTGGGCGTGGACGCGATTATCGTGGGCAGCATCACGCAATTCGGGAATGACAATAAGAATCAAAATATTGGCGGGGGAGGCGGTGGATTCCCGGGGTTTGGGCTTGGCGGCATCAAGCACAGCAACTCCAAGGCGGTGGTGGGGTTGGATGCGCGGATCGTGGACATCGATACCGCTGAAATCCTTGGCGTTGGCGAGGGGAAGGGCGAGTCATCGCGTGAGAGCACTTCGCTGACCGGCGGAGGCGGAAACTGGCACGGATTTGGGGCCGGCGGCGTGGACTTTGGCAGCAGCGATTTCCAGAACACGATTATTGGTGAAGCGGTGAAGAAGGCCACGGAGCAAATGAGCGCACAGTTGATCGCCGATAACACCAAGTTACAGGTGCGGACGATCAGCGTCACCGGATTGGTGGCGGATGTAAGTGGTGGGCAAATCGTTTTGAATGTGGGCGCCAAAGCGGGCCTTAAGGTTGGTGATCAACTCAATGTGGAACGTGTTACGCGCGAGATTAAAGATCCGGCGACTGGGGCCGTGATTCGCAGGTTGACCTCGCCTGTGGGCGTGATTCGCATCACCGATGTGGACGACAGTTCCGCGGTGGCTGCAATCGTTTCGGGTACCGGCTTCAAAGTAGGAGACATGTTCAAGACGATTACCCAGTAGGGAATCACACTTCGATACTGGAAGCGCCCAATCTATTCCTCACATAGAGGAAAGATTGGGCGTTTTTCATTTCCGTCCCGAAGCATCGGCCGACACATTTCTTGTGCGAGATTTTCAGCGGAGATCGGCGGGGGCTCGGTCGGCGGCGTGCCAAATTTGCTGAAGTTTCGCGGACGTCTGTTGGGCGGCGGAATCATCTCCTGATGCTTTGGCAGAACGCATCACGCCCATGAGAGAGGAAGTGTGCTCGGGCGCCCGCGAAAGCGAGGTCTCAAAGGCTTTTCGCGCGTCAGCGGGGCGCTGCATTTTCAAGAGCAATTCGCCGATCAATTCAAAGGTTGGTTTTGCCACTTCCGGTGGGCCGAAAGCGAATGGCATGGTCTCTTCGATTGCGGCGGCTTCTTGCAGAAGAGCGAGGGCCTGATCGTAGTGGCCGTCGGCTGCCAGGACCAGCGCTTCCAATTGCTGCTGGGAAATATCCGGCACTTTGCGATCGTCGCCCGACGGTGAATAAACACCGCGGACCAGCGGGCCGCCTTCCGCCGCGGCCCAGTGCGAGGATTGGTCCTGCATGAGCTTCAATATTGCGCGCGCTGAATCCAGGTCGCCCTTCTGGATGGCGCCATATCCGGCGATGAATTCAGAAAAGAAGTGCGAACGTGTTGCATCGCCCAGCTCCGGCGTCCAGCCAGCGACTTCTCCGCTCCATTCCTGGGTGTCCAACAAATACCGGATCTTCATGTCCATGAATGAACTCAGGGAAGAGGTGTCGCGCCCGACGAAACCGCGTGCGCGAGCAGCTTCCACGGAGCGGGCCGCTTCATCGCGGCAGGCGGCCAGGACTCGGCGAGCTTCCGCGAATCGGCCTTGTTGCAAATAGCCATACTCCAACCAGAAAGGGTAATGGCCGCAAACCATGGGCGACCCACCCTGATCGGCCGACTGACGATTGGAAACCGCAACGGCGATTTCGTTGGCATGGACCACATCGTCCCACATGCCCAAGGCCAGAAAAATGTGCGAAGTCATGTGCTGGGCGTGGGCGGCGTTTGGCGCGATGGTGGAATAAGCGCGAGCGGCGCGAAGGCCCAGGGGCGCGTGAACTGGGTCGTCAAAAGAATGGATCAGGTAGTGAGCAGCGCCGGGGTGATGAGGATGCGCATAGAAAAGATCCTCGAGAATTGCGGCCGCGCGCATGTAGGTGGGGATGTCACGACCGTTGTGCGCGGTGCCGAGAATGGAGAGGGCGTAGAAAGCGGCGCCATCCACATCGGTGGGATATTTTTCGTGGAGGCGGGCCATGGCGTCGGAATACTTGAAGTCGCGGGAATCCTTGTCGCCGTCGCCATATAGTATTTCAACGGCGCGTAGATAATCCTTTTCTCGCTCCGTGGGCGCTTTTGCGAGGCGTTCTTCAGACGTGAGAGCTAGGCGCGACAGCGCCTCCAGCGCAGCGCGGCGGTTCTGCTCCATCCAAATGGGATGGTTGTAGGTCATGGCCTCGCCCCAATAGGCCATGGCGAAATTTGGATCGGCTTGCTCGGCTTGCTGGAAGAATTTGGCGGCGTCTTCGTATTCAAAATTATGGAGCTGGGCGAGCCCATGGAGGAATGCGCTTTGCGCGGCGGGCGCGCCGGAATTTGCGAAGGAGACCTCGCCGAAGTCATTCTGGGCCCGGGCAGGCAGCGAATAATACGAGCCCAACAATCCCACGAAGGTGCATAAGGCAAGAATGCGACTTTTCACTATTTCTCCCATGTGGCGCTGCACACGAATAAGAATATTAACCGCGCTGGCTGATTTCTGAATCGAAACCATTGTCTCATCCGGCGGAATCTTGGCGCCAGCTATATGAAAGATTGCTCGTTTTCGGCCGGGACGACGCCGGATGCGGTCGAAATCATGCTAGATTGACGATTCCCAGGCGATGTAGAACGAGCGGGCTTTCTGAGGCTATTCGGAACGGAGCTGAGGAGGGGAAGTGGGTTACAAGGATTTGCGCGCGTTCGTTGAACGGCTGGAGCGCGAAAAGGAATTAAGGCGCATCACCGTGGAAGTGGATCCGGTGCTGGAAATTACGGAGATCGCAGAGCGTGCCGTGCGCGCAGGCGGCCCAGCGCTCTTATTTGAAAAGCCGAAGGGATCGCGCGTGCCGTTGTTGATTAATGCACTAGGGAGCGAGCGGCGAATCAATCTCGCGCTGGAAGTGGATGAAGTTGGCGAGATCGCTGATCGAATCCGCGGAATGCTGGACTTTCAATCTCCTCAGGGGCTCTTCGAGAAAATAAAAATGCTGCCGAAGCTCGCGGAACTGGGATCATTTTTTCCAAAGACGGTGCGCAGCGGGGCGTGCAAGGAAGTTATAAAGAAGGAAAACTTCTCGCTCTTCGATTTCCCCATTTTGAAATGCTGGCCGCAGGACGCGGGGCGATTCATCACCTGGCCGCTGGTAATCACCAAGAATCCTGAAACAGGGAAGCGCAATGTGGGCGTATACCGTATGCAGGTTTATGACGAGCGCACCACCGGCATGCACTGGCAGACGCAGAAACATGGCGCGGAACATTTTCGCCGCGCGCGCATGAAAAATCCCGATGGGCGGATCGAAGTGGCCGTGGCAATTGGCACCGACCCGGCGACATGCCTCGCGGGAATTCTGCCGATTCCTCCTGACCTGGATGAATTCATGTTCGCTGGATTCTTGCGGCGCGATCCCGTCGAAATGGTGAGGGCGGAAACTGTGGACATCGAAGTGCCCGCGAATTCGGAAATCGTTTTGGAAGGATACGTGAATTTGAATGAGATGCGGACGGAAGGGCCGTTCGGCGATCATACTGGATTTTATTCGCTGGAAGGGGAGTACCCGGTATTCCACGTCACCTGTGTGACCCACCGACGTGATCCAATATATATGACCACGATTGTCGGACCTCCTCCGCAAGAGGATTTCTGGATGGGGCACGCGGTCGAGCGAATTTTTCTGCCCGTGATGAAGATGCAGTACCCTGAGATTGTGGATGTAGCGATGCCCGCGGAAGGCATATTCCACAATTTGATGATTGTGGCCATAAGGAAATCGTATCCCGGCCATGCGCGGAAGATAATGAACGCAATCTGGTCTCTGGGGCAGGCCATGTTTACGAAGGTCATTGTGGTGGTCGACCACGACGTGGACATCCAGAACCCACGAGAAGTGGTCTGGAAGACCTTGTGCGCCCTGGATCCCGAGCGCGATATTCAATTTGTGATGGGCCCGGTGGATAGTTTGGACCACGCGGCGCGTATACAGGACTTCGGTTCGAAGATGGGAGTGGATGCAACTCGCAAGTGGGCCAGTGAAGGGTTTGTCCGTCCGTGGCCGGATGAAATCGTGATGGACTCCGCGATTTCCTCAAAAATCGATGGCCTTTGGGACAGTTTGGGACTCCCAAAATACCCTCGACGCACAAAAAAGTAACCCCATCCGAGTCGGATGCTCCTCAGCCAGACCCTCTCAGCAGCCGCATCTGTGGCTATTTAATGGGGAGAACCCCCTAAAACTCCCCAAGAACTACCCGTATTCTTACGACAACTGCCCATTAGGTCAGCTTGACACTCACGCATCCGGATGAGACAACGGGCGCAGGGGAATGTGTCAGACGAAACCCAGCATCGGAGAAGGAAACGCGGGACTCGGAAGATTATGGGATCGAATGCACACTCCTTAAGCGAGTCACGCGAAGTAATGAGCCTGCGTCAGGCTTCCAATTATTTAGGAGTTTCAGCGGACACGATGTATCGCTACGTCAGCGAAGGGCTGGTTCCCGCATTCAAGCTGGGGAACCGGTGGAAGCTAAGAAAATCCGTTTTGGATCGTTGGATGGAACGCAAGATGAGCCAGGCGCGGCCAAAGCGCCGGCACTAGAGCAGCCTGTTTAGACAGTCGCGTAAGCAGGAAAGGGGCTCGATAGATGTTTGGTGGCACCAAAGCAAAGGATCTGGTTGGCCTCGATATCGGGTCGAGCTCGATAAAAGCCGTCGAGCTCAAGGCCGGGCGCCAGGGATACGAATTGGTCAGCTACGGCATGGAGCCGCTGGCCCAGGACACCGTGGTGGATGGCGCAATCATGGACGCGCCTCTGGTGGCCGCGGGAATCGCGAACATTTTCGAGCGGCAAAACATCAAAACCAAGAATGTGGCCACCGCAGTTTCCGGCCACTCGGTGATTGTGAAACGAGTTCCTCTGCCGCTGATGAGTGAAGAAGAGCTATACGACCGCATCCAGGCGGAAGCCAGCCAACATATTCCCTTCGACATTGCCGACGTGAACCTGAGCTACCAACATTTGGACTCCGTTGATTCTCAAATGGACGTACTGCTGGTGGCTGTGAAGAAAGACAAAATTCTTAACCACACCAACGTGCTTGCGCAAGCGAACAAGACGCCCGTGGTTGTGGACATTGATGCGTTCGCTCTTCAGAACTGCTTCGAGATGAATTACGAGCCAGATCCGGGACAAACCGTAGCGCTGCTGAACATCGGCGCCAGCGTGATGAACATGAACATCGTGCGCGGCGGAATCCCATTGTATCCGCGGGACGTTTCCGTGGGCGGCAACCAATATACCGACGCGTTGCAAAAGGAACTCGACTTGAGCTTTGAAGACGCGGAACGGCTGAAGATGGGAGAGGCCATCGCGGGAGTCAGTGACGAGCACCGCGGCACCATCCTGCGTTCGGTGTCCGACATTCTTATCCTGGAAATCCAGAAGACGTTCGACTTCTTCCGCGCCACGGCGAGCGGCGAATCCATTCAAAAGATTTTCGTGGCCGGTGGCACCGCACGCGTTCCCGGGTTGGTGGACCTGCTCCGAGAAGAATTTGCAGTGCCGGTTGAAGAGTTGTATCCGTTCCGGAAGATCGTCATCAATCCAGCGCGCCAAAACGAAGAACAGATTCGCGAATTGGCGCCACGGCTGGCCATTGCGGTTGGCCTGGCTCTGAGGAGCTTCGATCAGCCATGATTCGCATTAACCTGCTCGGTCAAGCCCGTCCGAAGGCACAGAGGCGCGCGGTCCCGCTTGAGGCTACGCTTCAAATCCTGATGCTGGGGCTCGCCGCCATACTCGGTTTCGGTTTCCTGGCCGCTGACTACTGGCAAGCCAGCGGGAAAGTGAAAGAAGTTCAGAAGGATATCGACCGGCTTAAGCAGCAAAAAGCCCAACTCGAACAAATCAAGCAACAGGTGGATGCGTTCGAGAAGCAGAAGAACCTACTTCAACAGCGAATCAACGTAATTGAGGAGCTGCAAAAGAACCGCACGGGAGGTCAGGAGTTACTCGACGCGGTGGCCAACACGGTTAGCCGCACGGAAACACTTTGGTTGACCTCTTTGACGCGCAAGGGAAATTCGCTGACCATCGTCGGCACGGCGGGTTCCATCAATGCGGTTGCGGAATACATCACGCAGCTCAAGCGTTCGGGCTTTTTCCAGAAGGTGGAAATCAAGGAAGCGAAACAGAACGAAGATAAAACGGTGCAGCTATTCGATTTCACGCTGAGTGCGGACTTCGCTCCACCTAACAAAGCTTCGGGTTCACCCGCGCTCTCACCAGCAACACCACCGGCTAAAGGTCAGAGGGTGGGCTAACGACTATGGCTATCTCCTTTCGCGAAATGCCCTGGTATGTTCAGGTCTTGGTATTCGTGACGCTGGCCGCGATCATCATCGGGCTCGGCGAGTACGTTCCGTTTTCACCCGTGAAGACAGCTCGCAACGATTTGGCCCAGCTCAGCCAGGACCGGCAGGCGCTTTCGGAGCAAGTAAGCTCGCTCGAAGTTTACCGCCGCCGCTATTCGGAGTTCCGCGCGGAAACCGACGCGATGCAGAAGCAATTGGACACGCTGCAAGTGATCGTCCCCGAGGATAAGGATCTGGACGAATTCATGCGCATGGTTCAGGGCGCAGCGCAATCCGCGGGAGTGGAAATTCGGCGGATGGCCGCCGGACCGGTTACGCCCAAAGATTATCACTACGAAATGACCTTTGACGTGGAAGTGGACGGTCCTTATTTCGGGATTATGGATTTTTTTGCGCGGTTGAGCCGACTCTCCAGGATTATCAACGTGGGCGATTTGTTTGTGGGAGGGATTCCCGCGGGGCAATCAACCAAGATTCCGGTACGGCCGGGCACCAGTGTGGCGGGAAAGCTTTCGCTGACGACTTACTTTACCAAGCCTGGTGATGATGCAACCAACAAGACAACGGCGGCGAAACACTGACATGGCCATCATGATCAAACGCGGTCCAATTGTGCCGATAGGATTGATGGTGGCGGTCCTGGCGGGAGCCGGCGCGGCCGGCGCTCAGATCAATCCTGCGACGGCGCAGAATTCTGCCAAAGCGGCGGCGAATGTTGCGGGGCAAACCGGTGCGCAGTCATCGAATCAACCGGCTAAGCCATCGAGTCCAACGTCCACGCCGACCAAGCCAGCCGGACAATCCACGACAACAACTAAATCCGCGGGGCAAAACAGTTCAACGGTGCAAATACAGAAACCGGCACCGAAGACTTCTTCGACGCAGACTCCTGCGGGCCAGAAAGATCAGAAGTCGGCGACCAACCAGGCTGCCGGCAATACGGCCGCGGCGAAAACTGCACCGGTGAAGACAGCGCCGGCAACTCAAACTCAGGCGAAGCAAACTCCGGCGTCCACCAAGAAGACTCCGGCAAGGACACCACCAGCGCCTGTTAAGCAGACCCAAACCAAGCCAGCACCAGCTCCGGCAAAGCAGTCTGTGATGAAGCCGGCCCCCGTGAAGACGGATGTGAAACCAGCGGGCGAAGAGGATGCTGCCGAAGTAAAGAAGGCGACCCCACCTGCCACGCGGCGCGACCCCTTCATCACGCTGATCGGCAAGCAGACGAGCGGAGGTTCAGGTCCGGCGCGTAAGTTGCCTCCGGGCAAGGCTGGTCTGGAAGTCAGCACATTGATCTTGCAAGGAATCGTAAGCGGACCGAATGGAATGATCGCGGTTGTCGCTAACCCGCAGCGAGGCGTTTATTTCCTGCGCGAAGGCGACGCGCTGTTCGACGGCCGCGTGGAACACATCAACATGGACGCAGTCACGTTCCACGAAGTCGGCAAGGACGCATTCGGCAATCCGGTGGAACGCGAAGTGACCAAGAAGTTGAACCCCAGTTCAGGAGAACAGCCATGATCAGGAAATGGCCGGCCAACGGGCTAGCCTGCGCGCTGCTGGCGAGCGGATGTATGCTCACCGCCGGAGCCGCGGCAGTACCGGGCCAAAATAATTCCGCCGCGCCGTCCACGGCAAATCGCCAACCGGCCATCGTGCACACGGCCCCGGTGCGGATCTCGCGCATTGAGGTCACCATGCAGGGCGCTGAGCCGCGCGTCCAGATAGAGGGAGCTGGAGAATTGCACTACCGAACTACCCGGTTGGAAAATCCCGACCGGCTAGTGCTGGATTTCGCAGACGCGACGTTGGCAACCACTCCCGCCGCGATTCCCACCGGCGTATCGTTGATTCACACTGTCCGGGCAAGCCAATTCGAGCAGGACATCGCACGGGTTGTCGTGGTTTTGGACCACTGGCAGCCATACACAGTTTTGAATTCAACCAAAGGCGTAATCGTGGCTTTCGGCACCTCGTCCAACGCGGCCGGTAGCCAGGCAACTACTCTCCA
>DATNHU010000177.1:0-6202 GCA_035604795.1 Candidatus Limnocylindrales bacterium | reverse complement strand
GCCGCTATTGGGGGGATTGTTTGGCTTCGTTCCGGATTGGGTGTTCGAGTTGCCCTGAGTCTTTGCCGAATTAGTTTTGTTCTGTGGGGGCGGTGGTGGCGATCTGCGGCCTCCGCGCTGCGCATCGACTGGCGTGGGAATCGAACACACCAGGAGCAACACCACGAGGAGACTTCCGAATTGGCCGAAGCGCTTAATCATCCCAACATCAACTTTGCAGTTCGCCGAATTCACCTTCAGAAAGTGCAGGTCACGACTTTGCCGAACAACATCGCGCGCGAAAACCCAGTCGTTCCTCAGTTTTTCTCCCCAGCTTGTGAGGATTGCGCAGGGAGTTGAGAAAGCACATCGAAGCTGACCAACACATCATAGTTTTCGAGCACCGGCAAATCCTGGATCATCCGGAACTCTGCTTCACTGGAGGTGTTCGCGGGAACGCTGACAGCGGGCGGCCGCGAAGAAATCCAGAATGAAAAAACCGCCAGCAGAGTGACTGCGAACGCCATCCGTGGCGCGGGCATCAACCCATCCCAGAAGCTCTGTCGTACGGGCTCCGCCGCCAATCGGGCACGCAAGCGCGCCTCAAACGCAGCCGACGGTTCGTGCACAGACACTTCTTCGAGCATGCTCCAAACGCCCTTGAAACCTTGCACACGGGCGCGGCAAGCCGAGCACTCTTTCAGATGGGATTCGATGGTCCGGCGGTCCCGTTCCGTTGCACGTCCATCCATGTAGGAAATTAAGCGGCCTTCCATTCGTTCACAGCTCATATGGTCCTCTCTGCCCTGCTAATGTTTCCCCTGCGATTACAATGCGTTGAATCCGCTGCCCACCAGCGGAGCCAACTGTATTCGCAAAGTTTCGTACGCCCGGAACAGCAGCGATTTCAACGCGCTTTCCGAGCACTCCAAAGTTCTCGCAATCTCCGTGTAATCCAGTTCGATGTACTTGTGCAGCAGAACTGCGGCGCGCTGCTTTTCTGGAAGCGCATCCACTGCGCGACGGATAAATGCCGCGCGGTCGCGCTCCAGCAATTGGTGCTCAATGTCGGGAGATTTGTCGGCGACATCGAGCCGCGCTTGCTCCTGTTCGCCATCATCCACCGTCTGATCTATGGAAATATCCAGGCGGTGATGCCGGCCGTCGCGTAAAGAGTTCAGTGCCAGATTCGTCGCAATGCGGAAAAGCCACGTGGTGAACTTGGCGCTGGGCTCATATTCCTTCCGCGCACGATACACGCGAAGAAAAACTTCTTGTGCCAGGTCTTCTGCCTGGGCCGTATCGCGAACCATACGGTTCAGGAAGTTGACCAGAGGGGTCCTATAACGTTGGAGCAAGAGCTCAAAGGACGTTTCGTCCCCGGCCCTCACGCCCAGCATCAGTTGGACGTCCGACCTGGCCATGACCTCCACGATAGGTTAAACCCCTTGCCTGTCAAAAAGTTGCGGGGGACGACCGCCTGTGGATGCCTCCTTACGAGAGCTAATCTTACCTCGGATTGGCAATGACGCAAGCGCGTGATTTTCGTGTGTGCATTGGCTCGATAGCTGAGTGTGGAAGAACCTAATAGACCCCTCCCCTCCGATGTTTGTTGTCTAAACGACTGAAAACACGCTAGATATGAAACAAGTGATGAACCAGAAAGACAAGCGCCAAGCCGAGAAATACGAGCGTGGCAATTCGAGCACTGGGCTCCCGATTGACCTCTGGGATCAAATCGGACGCCGCGACATAGAGCGTGACCCCACCAGCCAGCGGCAAGGCGTATTGGACGTCAGTCCGCAGGGCACCCATTAGCAACACACCGCATAAGGTCGCGGCTCCCAGGATGGCGGCGGCCCAAAGTGCTTTGCGGCGGCTGGTGCCGGTGGCCAGCATCAGAGATGAGATGGCGAATCCCTCGGGCAGCTTGTGCAGAATGATTGCGGCAAAAATGACCCAGCCAAGCCACATGGAGACCAGGAAACCGGAGGCAATTGCTACTCCGTCAAAAAAAGCGTGGATCACCAAACCGAGCAGAGCCGAAATTCCGGTGTGATGCGGCGCCAATTCGTGCGTGTGCGTTTCTTCGCCGAAGTGAAAATGTGGCGCGAGCGTGTGCTCGAATAGGTGAATGAGAAAGTAACCGATCAGAAGGCAGAGCATGGCGCCATCAATGCCAACCAACCGCGTGGATTCGGGCACGATGTCCAGAAAAACCACGCCAAGCATGAAGCCCGCGCCGAGCGCAAGAAAATACTTCAGGAATTCACGGGACCAATTGCGACGCACAACAAATAGACCGCCGAGGACGTTGGCGAGCGCAGCGGTGAGACCCAAACCCAGTGCAAGCGCAATGCGCGTGGTGTTCATGATGAAGATTCCTGCGGTATCAGCCGCTGTGACGGAATAGAATGACGTCGCCTTCCTGAACGATGTATTCTTTCCCCTCCAATCGCA
The DNA here is from genome assembly GCA_035604795.1 of Candidatus Limnocylindrales bacterium. Taxonomy (GTDB): domain Bacteria; phylum Acidobacteriota; class Terriglobia; order Acidiferrales; family UBA7541; genus DASTCZ01. Next base: position 3,763 of record DATNHU010000177.1, on the reverse strand, counting down.
GCCAGGCTCTTTCGCGCGCGGCGGCCCAACTTCCGGCTTCCAGAAGTTGGTCCCAGCGGACCACCTCCGCCTTAATGAACCCCTTTTCGATATCGGAGTGGATCACGCCGGCCGCTTTTTGAGCGGACATGCCCTGGCGAATGGTCCAAGCACGTACCTCGGGCTCTCCCGCTGTAAAAAATGAGGTGAGTCCAAGCAAAGCGTAGCTGGCATGAATCACGCGATTGAGGCCGGTTGATTTCAGGCCATAGGCAGCGAGCAATTCAGCGGCAGCAGCGTCATCAAGCTCGGCCAATTCGGCTTCGATCCTCCCGCAAATTGGAACAACGGCAGTATTCGGCTTGCTGGAAAATTTTCCCAGGCCATGCTTTTCGATGGCGGCATCCAGCTCGGCAACTTCTTCGTCGCCGACATTCAGGACATAAAGAATCGGCCGAAGTGAGAGAAACATGAAGCCAGTCAGAGTTTTGCGCTCATCTGGAGTGAATTCCAGCTCGCGCAAGGATTGAGCTGACTCAAGCGCCTTTTTGCAGCGCAGGAGGACGGCTTGCTCAAATTCGAGAATTTGTTCCTTCTTTTTCTTGAGGTCTTTTTCCAGGCGCTCCAGGCGGCGCACAACTTGATCCAAATCGACAAGCACCAATTCGAGATCGAAATTCTCGATATCCCGTAGCGGGTCCACCGAACCCGCAGGATGAGGAACAGTGGGGTTTTCAAATGCACGGACGACGTGCGCAAGCGCGTCCACTTCGCGAAGTTGGTTAAGCGAGGCCGATTCGCGCGCCTTTTCACGGGCAAGCCCGCCGACATCCACATACTCGATGGTCGCGTAGGTCACTTTCTTCGGCTTGAAGAGCACGGCAAGTTTGTCGAGGCGCGGCTCGGGAACGCGCGCAATGCCGACGTGTGTTTGCGCCTGTCCGGCACGCGCGTCCACGTTTGCCTTAGTCAATATCTTGAATAAAGTGGTTTTTCCGACCTGCGGAAGCCCAATAATCCCCGTTTGCATCGCGCGGCGAGTCTAGCATGGAGGGACAAAAACTCGGAATCCGCCCTTAAGAAGACCAAGAGCACTTCAAGAAGCGTTTGTGAGCGATCTGCTTCACTCGGAAGGGCCTTCGGTATATAAGGGGGTCATCCGGTGGGTCATAATCGAAATCCCGGGTAACATGCGTTTTCATTTCGCTTAGAGTGAGGAGAGCACTCATGCGCATTTCACGGCTCCGGTGTGTTCTGCTGGGCATATCCCTTTTGTCCTGCTGGTCATTGACCTCGCTCCCGGTTCGCGCTCAGCGCCAGGGCCCCCCCGGTCCGGCCCCTCAGCGCCGGGAGGCGAACCGGTGCGCGTCGAGCGTTAATGCGACACCTAGCGGACTCGCCGTCGTGATACCTCCGGGAGAGAAGGGATACAAATCAGGGAATTTAGAAGCCCTGAACAATCCTTACGTGAGCGGTGTCGCCGTTCAGATCAATTGGCGCGACATCGAGCCAGTCGAGGGAAAACCGGATTGGTCGAAGCTGGATGCCCTCTTTGCTGCCGCGGCATCATCCCAAAAATGGGTGCAGCTCGACATATTCTCCGGTTTTTTTTCTCCTGAATGGGCCCTGGCAGGCGCAAAGACCGATATGTTCCAGGTGCCCTATGGCCCTGAGCATGGCACAACCTTGAAGCTTCCCATGCCATGGGATCCCGTGTACCTGGACCGTTGGTTCGCATTCATGAAGCAAGTGAGCGAAAGGTATGGGAATTCGCCGGCTTTTAGAATGATCGCGGCCGGCGGACCGACATCGGTTTCCGAAGAGATGACGTTGCCCAGCGACTCTCCGCCAGCCGTGAAGAAATGGCTCAGTGACGGTTATACGCCCGCCAAGTATTTGGGCGCATGGGAAAAGGCCTTTCACTTTTATGCCGATACGTTTCCCAATCAGTGTGTCTCTCTGGCGGCCCCGAACCTGCCAATTCTTGAACGGGGGGAATCCGGCCGTCCTGCGCGCATACGTGCAAAGCAAGACGTCGTGGAACGGGCAGTCAAGGTCATTGGACGCCGGCTTGCAATTCAATCGAACGATCTTCATGCCGGCCACGCGCAGGTGGAAGCTTTTGACGGCACCGACTTTATCAACAGTTATAGCGGGCGAATCATTACCGGCTTCGAAATGCGCGGTGGTTCCCAAGGCGCGGGGCCCAGCCAAGTTATGGGCGCTGCAGGAAACCCTCCCCTGGCCCTGAGAAAATCGGTGGATAAAGGGATGGCGGCAAACAGTTCCGGCCGGCATGTCAATTTCCTGGAGATTTACGCAGGAGATGTGGTCGCGCCGGAAATGCAGCCGGTGCTCCAGTATGCTGCGTCGCTCTTTGGCAAGTCAAAGCCTTGACGAGGTCGATTCCTGCATCATCATCCGCGCTCTTTTAGGCCTCGCACTCACTGGGCGGACAACCAGTTACTCGTCTTAGGCATACCTTAAAGAGCTACAATTCACATCGAACATGTCCACGCGGCGGATCATCGAAGGACTGGGAATAGGGGCAACATTCGGTCGCCTAGTATGTGCAGTCCTGTTGATTTGGGCTGGGAGCAGTCGAGGTCTGGCGCAATCACAGAACAATCAGCAGCAAAAAAATCAGAGCGGACAATCTGGAAAAATTTCCGGACATGTTTTTCGATCTGACACGGGTGCGCCCTTGAACAAAACCTCGGTTACCTTGCTGGGCGCACAACAAAACTCCGGTGGCGGCCAGGTAGAAAAGACGGAGACAGCGCGAACCGCCGCGGACGGAAGCTACTCCTTTGCGGACGTTGGCCCGGGGAACTACACACTTCGCTTTGAGAAGACCGGGTATGTGGGCCAGTTCTATGGACAGACTGGGCCGATTCCCAACGGCGCGTCCATTCGAGTGGGCACTGCGCAGAATCTTGAAAATATGGATGTACATCTCATGCCGGCGGGGGTGATCTCGGGAACGATCTACGATGAGGACAACGAGCCATTGGAGGGAGTCCAAGTTTCCGCAATCCAATTGCGATATTCACGGGGAGGGCGCGTGCAACAAGCTCCCGTGGGAAATGCACGTACGGACGACCTGGGAAATTTTCGATTGTCAGGATTGACTCCGGGCGAATACTACGTGAAGACAGGCGGGTTGTCCGGAACTTCAGCCTTTTCTATCGGACCACGAGGTGGATTGAGCTACGGCTCACGGTACTACCCGGGTGCACCATTCATTGAATCCGCGCAGCACGTCCAAGTCGTATCGGGCGCTGAGGCGCGCGGCATTCAAATCTCTCTATCCCCTGAAAAACTGTACAAGATCTCGGGTGTGATATTGGATGCGTCAGACAATGCCGGGCAGAGGCACTATTCAGTCATGGCAGGACGCGACGTCGGCACGGATATTGGATTCTCGTATTTTGTAGGGGGTGGGGGAACATCCATAGGGATGACATCCATGATTATGGTAGGAGGATCCGCCGCGGGTCCTGACAACACATTTACCATTGAAGGTATCCCGGCCGGAGAGTACGTGCTTACCGCGAGGGCGGTTGATCAAAACATACAAGGAAGCAGAGGCAATCCCCCTCCCCGGGTGGACGTGGGATATGCGACGGCGAGGGTGGCAGACGGAGACGCCCACGTGAACGTTCAAATTGGCCGCGCGAGCGAGGTGCGGGGGCAAGCACAGTTGGAAAATCCGCCTGGGCCACAAATTACGTCCTTTCGATTGTCGCTCCAGGGGCAATCTTTAGGTGGAGGCCGCGGCGGG
>DATNHU010000176.1:0-11057 GCA_035604795.1 Candidatus Limnocylindrales bacterium | reverse complement strand
CGCCGATCGGATCGGGGCGATCCAGAACATAGAATGTAATGTGATGGCCCGCCGCGGCTTCCATTGCGTACCCCATAGCGGTGATGTAAGTGTAAAAGCGGACGCCGGCGTCTTGAACGTCGAACACGAGAGTGTCAATTCCCTGCAGCATTTGGTCGGTGGGACGGCGAGTTTCGCCATACAAGCTGTAAACAGGGAGGCCGGTGGCCGCGTCGGTGCTGGATGGGACATTCGCGTCTTCGGTGCCCCGGATTCCGTGTTCCGGACTGAGAAGCGCGACTAGTTTCATTCCCGGAGCGTGGGCCAGCAAATCAATCGTGCTGCGGCCCTGCCGGTCTATGCCAGTTTGATTGGTGATCAGACCCACATGTTTTCCCACCAAGGATGCGAAGTTATCCTGTTCGAGCACGTCGAGGCCCGTGAGCGTGCGGCCCGGTGCGGAAAGTCCCTCCGCATCGTATGGCCGGACAACAGCCCCCGCTCCACGAGCGATTCGCGAGGACGGTCCACCGTTCTCGCTTATGCCCAGCGCCGCCGCGACCACCGTGGAAACTCGCGAGCGGAGGCTGGAAATTGCTGGACGTCCATAAGGATGCACACTGTTTGTGAGCAGCAGAATGAAAGTCTTGCTGGTGGGATCCATCCACACCATGGTGCCGGTGAAACCGGTCATGCCGAATGAGGTGAGAGGAAATAATTCGCCGCGCGGAGCGGAGTAAGCGGAATCGATGTCCCATCCGAGGCCGCGGAGGGAAGGAACCCATGGCGGCTGTTGTGGGGTGGTCATCAAATGAACGCTGGCCGCGGAAAAAATGCGCTTGCCATTGGGCGCCAGGCCACTGGCGAGCATCATTCGGCAGAAGACGGCCAGGTCGTCTACGGTGGAAAACAAACCTGCGTGGCCTGCGACGCCGCCCATTTGACGCGCGCGAGGATCGTGAACTACGCCGCGCAAGACATGTCCCGCGCCGGAGCCGGCTTTCGCCCCTGCGGGCAGATCAATTTCCTCTGTGGGCGCGATTCGCGATTTCCATTTCTCTGGGGGCACGAAACGCGTCTCGCGCAAACCCAGCGGCGTGTAGACTTGGCGTGTGAGGAATTCGTCGAGGGGAAGACCACTGACGCGTTTGACAATTTCACCGAGGAGAATGAATCCGGTATCGCTGTAAACGAAACGAGCGCCAGGAGGCGCGGTGAGTGGCTCAGCATAGATTTCTTTAAGCAGCGGATCCGCGCCGGACCAGCCTGCGGGAATATTTGCGTCAGTCGGATCGGGAGCGAATCCCGCCGTGTGCGTTAGCAATTGGCGAAGGGTGATCTGGTTCTTGTCGGCTGTGGCACCCTCAGTGCCTAACTCGGGTAGATAACGCACGACAGGATCATTCAGGCGCAGTTTGCCCTGCTCGAGGAGCTTCGTTACCGCGGCAGTTGTGGCGAAGACTTTGGTCAGCGACGCGAGATCAAAAATTGTGTCGGGCGTCATCGCTTCGCGCTGTGGCAGGATGGCACGAGAGCCGTAAGCTTTGCGCCACACGGTGCGACCGCGGCTGCTGACCAGCAGGACCGCGCCCGGGATTTCGTCCTTGGCAACGGCTTCGGTTAAGACTGGGTCGAGCGCTTTGAGACGGGGATCCGAAATTGTGCCACGCCCGGAAATTCGTTCGCTGGCCACTTTCGTTGGAAGAGGCGCCGGGCCGCCCCTGCCCTGCTGCTGGGCACTTGCCAGTGGAGCAACGCTCGCCGCGAGCGCAAGCGCAGCTAATGCCCCGGCCAGAGTACAATTTGGAAGTGATGATCTTTTAGAAGACATGATTCAGGCCATGTGGACTGTACAACAAAACTTACGGCATGTGGGCATTGTCCGGAAATATTGTGATTGCTATATACTTCCGCGGACTGAAGTCGTGAACAATTCCCTGCTCATTGCGAATCCAGTTTTGACCTTCGATCTTGGAAGATCACTTTAGACATATGGCCAAGCGCAAAGTCCGTCGCAAACTAAGTTCTCGCCGCAAAAACGGCGCATCCTCCGCGGGTTCATGGGTGAAAAAAACTCTGGAGCGGATGTCGCTGCAGGAAAAACTTGGGCAACTGCTGATGGTTCCCTTTTTCGGCGGATTCTCATCCGCGTGGAGCGAGGAATATCGGTCCCTGGAGCGGGCTGTCGAAGAGCAACGAGTTGGGGGATTTATGTTGGCGACGCGCGTGGGGGCTTCCGGCATTGTCCGCAGTCAGGTTTATCCCACGGCGATGCTCGCGAATTCGCTTCAAAAGCTGGCCGACATACCACTGTTGATTGGAGCAGATTTTGAGCGCGGGACGGCGATGCGTTTGGACGAGGGCACGTCGTTTCCACATGCGATGGCCGTGGCCGCGACGGGTTTACCTCGAGACGCTTGTATGGTTGGCACCGTGACAGCGCAGGAGGCGCGTGCCGCGGGTATTCACTGGATTTTCGCGCCGGATGCCGACGTCAACAGCAATCCTGAGAATCCGATCATCAATACGCGATCTTTCGGAGAGGATCCGAAGCGCGTGGCTGAGTTCGTTGCGTTGTTCGTGCGGGGCGTTGAAGAAAGCGGAGGGTTGGCAACGGTGAAACATTTTCCCGGCCACGGGGACACGAGCACGGATTCTCATTTAGCTTTGCCCCGCGCGACCGCCGATCTCGCCCGGCTGGAAAGCGTCGAACTCGTTCCCTTTCGGGCGGCAATTTCTTCTGGGGTAAGCGCAATTATGACCGGGCACTTGTCGGTGCCGGCCCTGGAGTCGGATCCGGAATTGCCGGCGACGCTTTCACACGCTGTGCTCACGGGGCTATTGCGAAAGAAAATGGGTTTTCGCGGACTTATTGTCACCGACGCATTGGATATGGGAGGGGTGGCCGACCGATTTACTTCGGGCGAAGTTGCGGTGCGAGCCATTCTGGCCGGTGCGGATGTGCTCCTGATTCCGCGTGCGCCACAGGCGGTTCTGGCGGCGCTTTCAGAGGCGGTCGCATCAAAGCGTTTGCCGATTTCTCGGGTAAATGAATCAGCAGCACGGATTTTGGGAGCCAAAGCGCGTCTTGGGTTGCACAAGAATCGTTTGGTGGAAGTGGAAAAGCTCCAGGGCAGTTTCGCAATGCCGGAGTCTGCTGCGGCGGCCAACGATATTGCCGGGCGCGGCGTCACGCTGCTGCGCGACACCCCTGGAATTGTGCCTTTGGATGCCGCGCGCCCCCTGAGGGTGTTGTTACTTGCCGTCGCCGGCGATCCAGACATTAGCCCCGCCGAAACATTCGAGCGGGAAATCCGATGGCGCGTGGATTCGCTTGATGTCGTCCGAACCGACACGCGATATGCTTCCGCCTCACCTGCGCAGTTGCCTTCCCCAGATAGTTACGACGTCGCCATCGCTGCGGTCTTCGTGCGCGTGGCCGATCGGAAAGGAAGTATCGGCCTTCCGCCTGAGCAGGTCGCGCTGGTGGAGAAACTTTTTGCGCAGGGGAAACCTGTGGTTGCGGTCGGTTTTGGCAGCCCGTACATGGTGGAGCGATTCTCTCAGGCGCAGACATGGCTCGCGGTGTTCAGCACCGCGGACGTTGCACAGAAAGCTGCTGCGCGAGCATTGTTTGGTGAAATTGGCATTGGCGGAAAACTGCCGGTCAGCGTTCCTGGGGCCAGGCCGGCGCTGCATGCGGGAGATGGGATAGAGCGCTCGGCGAATCCAATGGCGTTGAATGTAGCGACTGCAGATCGGCATTCACGCCTTGCCCTTGTCAACGGACTCCTTGAAGATTTTGTAATCCAGAATGTATTTCCAGGGGGCGTTATTGGGGTGGGTTGCGAGGGAGAATTTTGGCTTCATGCATTTGGCCGGCATAATTATTTGAGGAAATCTAATCTCGTAACTTTGGACACAATTTACGATGTCGCGTCGCTTACCAAGCCAGTGGTGACGACAACTCTCATGGCGATGGAAGTGGAGGTGGGGCATCTGAAACTGAACGCGCCGATAGGATCGTATTTGCCGGAATGGGAGGCGGGCCCACGCCCTGACTGGCGACGAAGAGTTACGCTGCGACATTTGCTCACTCATACCTCGGGCCTTCCAGGAAAGGCTTTCTACTACGATTCGCTTAAGACGAGGCGGCATGTGACCGCCGCCGCAATTTCTGAAAAACTGATTTACGAACCCGGGACTCGGGTCGAATATTCCGACCCCGGATTCATTCTGGTTGGAGAAATCATTCAACGTGTCACAGGGATGCGACTTGAAGTTCTCGCGCGCGAACGCATTTTTGCCCCGCTCGGAATGCTCGACGCCCTTTGGAATCCACCCAAGGCATTGCGCAAAAGGATCGCCCCGACAGGAGAAGATTCGGCAATCCGGAGAGGCCTGATTTGCGGATCACCGCACGATGACAATGCCTGGGTCATGGGCGGCGTCGCCGGACACGCGGGACTGTTTTCGACTGCGGGCGATCTGGCTGCGTTTTGCCAAATGATGCTGAATGGCGGCATTTACGCTCACCACCGGCTGCTACGCCGCGCGACGGTCGAGGAATTCACGTCTGCTCAGTCGCTGGCGCACCATACTCGAGCTCTTGGGTGGGTGGTGCCGACAGAACCTTCGGCGAGCGGGAAGTATTTTTCGGCGCGCAGCTTTGGCCATGCGGGATATACGGGGACATCCATCTGGTGCGACCCCGAAAAAAATGTGTTTGTGGTTTTGTTGACGAATCGTACCTTTCCAACGCGCACCAATGAGAAGATTCAGCAGGCGCGTCCGGCCATCCATGATGCCGTTATGGAGGCTCTCGGGTTTGAGAAAGCTCCCGTGAGCGCGCGGACTCGCTAAATCAACGACCTCGCCGAAGATTCCACTTCACTATTGGCAAATTCGCCGCGCCCAAGCAAGCGACACCCTTACCCAGCTATAATTCTCGTTCACCAATTTAATGCCCACAGCAATCCGCCAAACCGAGAAGCGCAATTCGCGTACGCGTGGCATTGACCGTATGTCCACTCGGGCAATGCTGCGTGCGATCAACCGCGAAGACTCGACGGTTCCAGCCGCGGTCGCACGAGAAATACCCAAAATTGCCCGAGCAGTGGATGCGCTGTCTCACGCAATCGAATCCGGCGGGCGAGTTTTTTACTGTGGCGCGGGCACCAGCGGCCGATTGGCAGTCCTGGACGCCGCAGAAATCCCTCCGACATTCGGAGTGTCCCCAAAAACGTTTCAGGCCATCATCGCGGGCGGGCGGCGCGCCCTGACAAACGCCGTCGAAGGCGCGGAAGATTCCGCGTCGCGGGGCGCAAGGGACATCTCCGCGCGACACGTTACAAAGCGTGATGCCGTGGTGGGCCTCACGGCATCCGGCTCAACGCCCTATGTGCTCGGCGCGCTGGCACAGGCGCGCAAAGTGGGCGCACTGACCATCGGCATCACGTCGAACCGGCGCTCGCCGCTAGCTCACGCAGTGAAAATATTAATCGCCCCCAACACCGGCCCCGAAGCCGTCACCGGCTCGACTCGACTGAAAGCGGGCACCGCCCAGAAATTGGTACTCAACATGCTCTCTACAGCCACGATGGTTCGGCTGGGCCGCGTGTACGACAACTGGATGATCGGCGTGGCCTTGACGAACAAGAAGTTAAAGCAGCGGGGGCTGCGAATCTTGGAGCAGGCCACAGGCGCAACCGTGTCGGAAGCGGCACGGGCCTTGCGTCAAGCCGGACACGACCCATGCGTAGCGCTTATCATGCTGAAGAGGAATCAAAGCGCGCCGGAAGCGCGGCGACGGTTGCGCCAGGCCCATGGGAATGTTCGCAAAGCACTCAATCAGTCCAATTAGGGAACACACCTCAAATGGATAAACTTCTTATCGAAGGCGGACGCAGGCTCGAAGGCACGGTGCGAATCAGCGGCGCGAAAAACTCCGCGCTGCCGGCGATGGCCGCGGCCCTGCTGACCTCGCAGCCCGTGAGCCTGCGCAATATTCCAGCCGTGCGCGACATCCTGACCATGGCGAAGTTGCTCTCGCACATGGGTGCGCACGTCCAGACTCCTGATGCCCCATCCACCGATTACACACTTCGCACGGAAGAAGTAAATGATCTCGAGGCTCCTTACGAGTTAGTGCGCACCATGCGCGCTTCCGTATTGACGCTTGGCCCCCTGGTGGGCCGGTTTGGGCGCGCGCGCGTTTCCCTGCCAGGCGGGTGCGCCATCGGAGCGCGCCCTGTGGACCTGCACTTGAAAGCGCTCGAACAAATGGGCGCCGAAATCATCATGGAACACGGATACATTGAAGCGCGGGTGCCCAAGGGAAAGCGTCTGGCAGGTGGAAAAGTGATATTTGAAAAGATTACTGTCACGGGTACGGAAAATGTGCTGATGGCGGCGGTTCTCGCGGAAGGCGAAACGGTGATTGAAAATGCCGCCCGTGAGCCGGAGGTAACCGATCTTGTCGAGTTGCTGCGCAAGATGGGCGCAAACATTTCCGGAGACGGCACTTCCACACTGAAGGTGCGCGGCGTTGGCGAATTGCATGGGGCAACCCATCGCGTCATTCCCGACAGAATCGAGGCAGGCACATTCCTGGTGGCCGGAGCAATTACTGGCGGGGAGATTGAAATCGCCGACTGTGAGCCGGGCCACCTGACCTCCATTCTTGGCAAGCTTACTGAGACGGGGATCGAAGTTGTTCGCGCCGGACCGCATTGCCTTCGCGTGCGGGCGGCAAAAAAGCTGGTCGCTTCTGACGTCACTACGGAAGAGTATCCGGGTTTTGCTACCGATATGCAGGCGCAATATATGGCTCTGGCCACGCAGGCGGAAGGCGGTTCCGTAATCACCGAAACCATTTTTGAGAACCGGTTTCTGCACGCCAGCGAGATGATGAGAATGGGCGCGAACATCACCATTGATGGGCGCGTGGCCACCGTCCGGGGGCCCGCGGTGCTGGAGGGTGCTACGGTGATTGCCTCAGACCTGCGTGCCAGCGCATCGCTTGTTTTGGCTGCACTTGTGGCCCGCGGCGAGACGGTGATTGACCGTGTGTACCACATCGATCGGGGTTACGAACGCATCGAAGAAAAACTCTCCGCACTCGGAGCGAAGATCACCAGGGCACACTAATACCCGAGTCAACTCCTGTACATTTTCAAGCTATCGCAAAAAACAAATGGCCCGGCTGCGCATCGCGAAACCGGGCCATTTGCATCATCCACTTCCTGCGGAGGTGGAAATTGTCTGGCGATTACTGCGATTCTCCGCCACCGGTCGTTCCGCCCGTGGATCCCACGCCGGAAACGCCGGCGGCGCTTCGCGCCTGCTTCTCACGCGCCTCGCGCAGCAATGCTTTGCGCGAGAGGCGTATCTTGTTGCCCTCAATAGCCAGCACCTTGACGAGCACTTGATCGCCCATTTTCAATTCGTCACGGACGTCCTTTATGCGAGACTCCGCGATCTCGCTGATATGTAGAAGGCCATCCGTGCCGGGGAAAATTTCGACGAACGCACCGAACTCTGCCAAGCGCACGACTTTCCCGAGATACGTCTTGCCAATTTCGGCCGTGGCCGTAACGTCACGGATCATCTGCAGGGCGGCATCGCCCGATTCACCACTGGTGGCAAAGACATGAACCTTTCCATCGTCCATGACATCGATCTTGACGCCTGTAGCTTCGATGATGGATCGGATTTTCTTACCGCCCGGACCGATGAGGTCGCGGATTTTGTCAGTGGGAATGGTGAGCATGGTGAGCCGCGGCGCATACTTGGACATGGTCTTGCGCGATTCGTTGATGGTCTGGTCCATGATATCCAGGATGTACAAGCGGCCGCGGCGGGCCTGTTCGAGCGCCTGACGCATCAGTGGAATGCTGACGCCGCCGACCTTGATGTCCATCTGCAACGCCGTAATCCCCTGGCGCGTGCCCGCAACCTTGAAGTCCATATCACCGTAATGGTCTTCCGCGCCGGCGATGTCGGTGAGCACCGCGGAGTTCGGTCCGTCAAAAACTAGACCCATGGCAATGCCGGCGCATGGCGACTTGAGAGGCACGCCTGCATCCATCATGGCGAGTGAGCCTCCGCAAATAGTAGCCATGGAGGAGGAGCCGTTCGATTCCAGAATGTCTGACACCAACCGCATCGCGTAGGGAAAATCGGCCTCGGGTGGCAACAGCGCTGTCAACGCACGTTCCGCCAGGGCGCCGTGGCCGATTTCGCGCCGGCCCGGCCCGCGCAGGAATTTCACTTCACCGACGGAGAATGGCGGGAAGTTATAATGGAGCATGAAGCGCTTAAAGGTGTCGCTCTCGAAAAGAATGTCGAGGCGCTGCATATCTTCCTTGGTGCCCAAAGTCAGTGTGGCCAGGGCTTGGGTTTCGCCTCGGGTAAACAAGGCGGATCCGTGGGTACGCGGCAACATGCCAATTTCGCAAGTGATCTTGCGAATTTCGTCAAAAGCGCGGCCGTCAGGACGCCGGCGATTGACGAGAATGTCATCACGGAAAAATTTCTCGCGAAGCCGCTCGAATGCACGATTCGCCAGTTTGCGTTTATCCTCGTCCTCTTCTGGAATGGCATCCAAAATTTCCTTGTGGATTTCCGCAATAAGAGCGTAGCTCTCCTTCTTGGGATGCTTCTTGGTGTCCAGCGCGTCGTGAAGCCGTGTGCCGTACGTTTGCTCAATCTGCTTGGCCAAAGCTTCATCGAAGGCCACCGGGGCCACGGTGACTTTCACGGGCTTGATCTGTTCGTGGAGTTCCTGAATGGCCGCGACAATCCGCTTGACATGGTCATGCCCAAACGCCAGCGCATCTGCAATTGTATCTTCGGAAACCTCGCCCGCACCCGATTCCACCATCACAATCGCATCCGCGCTTCCCGCGACCACGATATTCATGGTGCTGACCTTCTGCTGCATAAACGTTGGATTCACAACCAATTGCCCATCCACCATCCCAACTCGAACGGCGGCAATCGGTGTGGTGAACGGAAGATCGGAGCAATAGGCCGCCGCGGAGGCAGCGGTCACCGCGAGCACATCGGGATCATTTTCATCCACCGAAAGAACGAAGCCTATGATTTGGGTTTCATTCCTCCAGCCCTCCGGAAACAAAGGGCGCATCGGCCGGTCAATCAACCGGCAAGTTAAAATCTCACGCTCGGAAGGTCTTCCCTCGCGCTTGAAGAATCCACCGGGAATTTTCCCGGCGGAATATGTGTTCTCACGATAATCCACGGTGAGAGGGAGAAAATCTTTTGGATTTGCTCGATTGTCCATGCACGCGGTACACAAGACCCAGGTGTCCGCGTAGCGCGCCACCACGGCGCCGTTGGCCTGCTTGGCAATTTTTCCTGATTCCAGGATGAGTGTGCGCCCACCGAGTTCCACTTTTACTTGATAAGGAGCTTCTTGCTGCGACATACGTTTTACTTCCTTTGTGCGCTCGCACGGCGTCCATCCGGGCGGATGGAGGCCGGGGCGCCTTGGACTAGATTTAGTTAGTTTGGAAGAATTAGACGAGTGAAGCGGAGAGCTCGCGGGGGTCCCCTAACAAAAATGCGACCGGGCGGATATTCCGCGCGGCCGCGCGAGCTTCGTGCGACGATTCTGAGCTGCCCTTACCGGCTGGCATCCATCTTCTTGCCAAAAACTGCCGGAATTACTTGCGCAAACTAAGGCGATCCACAATCTCGCGATACCGATCCGGGTTGCGGCGGTTCAGGTAATCCAGCAAACGCCTGCGCTTGTTGACCATCATGATCAACCCGCGCCGCGAAGCGTGGTCCTTGAGGTGAAACTTCAGATGCGAATTCAGGTAATTGATGCGCTCGCTCAGCAGAGCGATCTGCACTTCCGGCGAACCGGTGTCTTTAACATGCTGGCGATACTGTTCAATCAATCCCGACTTGGCCTCTCTCAAGCCACCCTCTCCGTCGCGCCCTCTCCAGCGCTTTTTCGTCTTCTCTTCGATCAACAGACTATCATAGCTGGCGAGATAGAGTAAAGGATTGTCCAGCGGCGAAAATCAGTGATTTGCGAAAACTTTTCAGGCAGCCGGCAAGTGAATTAAGAAGCCGGTGACGGCAACAACCACGCCCGCAATTCCAATCACCGACCCGATCATCCAGAAATGGCGTTTGTGAGTGAGGAGAGTAATAGAGCAAATCACCAGGGCAGCCTCCAGCAGCACCTCGCCAAGGTCAAACCGGTCACTGCGGCGGCCATAGGCTTGAGATTCCGCTTCATCCGATGTTGCCGTCCCCTGGATTTCATTGGCTTCCGAACGATAGCGCTTGGCCTCACTAATGTATTTCGCTCTTAATTCATCGGCGTGGGCTTTGTCTTGAACGGTAAAAACGCTCAGTTGATCGAGAAACACTTCATAACTTCTCTCGCGTATGACTTTGGCTTGATAGTAGGCCCATTGGTCCGTGGCCCTGGTCTGGGCCAGCATTTCTTCTGTGTGGCTGCGGTGTCCCATCAGGGAAACTGCTGCCACGCAAACCGCCAGGACGGCCATCGTAAGGGTCACAATGGCTTGCTTGGAGTGCTCGGCGCCGTGTTCCGCTCGTTCGTGGAGTTCGGTGATGTCTTCTGCCATATCGCTCGTCCTCGCCCATAGTAGGAACTACTCGCGGGCAGAGGATAGCAGAAAACACCCCGGGAGGGAGAAAACCATGGATGCAGAATGGGTCCAAAGGTGGCGCTAGGCGGGGCGTCCGCCGACCAGGGACAGAAACTCGTCGCGCGTTTGTTTGTTCTCGCGAAAAACACCCAGCATTGCGCTGGTCACCGTCTGTGAATTCTGTTTTTCCACTCCACGCATGACCATGCAAAGGTGGCGCGCTTCCAGGATGACGCCCACGCCCTGCGGTTTTATTTCTTCTTCGATGGCTCGCGCGATCTGATTGGTCAGCCGCTCCTGAATTTGCAGCCGCCGCGCATACATGTTTACCAGCCGCGGTATTTTTGAAAGTCCGACCACGCGGTTGTTGGGGATGTAAGCCACATGGCACTTCCCGAAGAATGGGAGCAAGTGGTGCTCGCAAAG
>DATNHU010000175.1:0-8687 GCA_035604795.1 Candidatus Limnocylindrales bacterium | reverse complement strand
CCATGGTCTTAAATGACTTCATCCATTTGTTGCTAAACTGCCTGCTATGGTTCCCGCACCATTGGGACAAAATTTTCTTGCCGGCGAAGGATGGCGGGAACGCATCGTTAGCCTGCTGGGGGCGCGGGCCGGCGATATATGGCTTGAAATAGGAGCTGGCCACGGAGAAATGACGGAATTATTGGCCGGCCAGGCCGCCCGAGTGATTGCACTTGAACTCGATGCGCAGCTTGCTGCCGGGCTCCGCAAGCGCGCGGCCAAGTGGCCCAATGTTGAAGTCGTCGAAGCGGATGTGCTGTCGTCGGATTTAGCGAGTATCGCAGGCGCGGCGAAATTCCGCATTTACGGCAGCATCCCCTATTACATCACCTCGCCTATTCTCCACCGCATTTACAACTCTGCGGGCCACATTGAAACCGCGCATCTGATCATGCAGCTTGAAGTCGCGGAACGTCTCGTCGCCAAACCCGGATGCCGCGAATATGGTTATCTTTCTGTTGCGACACAGTTCTACGCGCGCCCCGAAATCCTTCTGAAAATCCCGCCGGGCGCTTTTCGTCCACAACCAAAAGTGGATTCGGCGCTCGTCGCCTTGCGTTTCCCCGGCCCTGGGGCTGGATTGAATTTCGATGACACGGCCGCTTTCCTTGAGTTTGTGCAACAGTGCTTCGCGCACAAGCGGAAAACGCTGGTCAACAATTTGCGAGGAAAGCTTCTTTCGGCAAGACCGGCTCGCTGCAGCGAGCGCGGCAAGTCAATTCGCAACCCGATTTTGGATATCCTGCGTGACGCGGGAATTTCAGAACGAGCCCGTGCGGAGGAACTATCTCTCGATCAATTCGCCGCACTGCACCGCATCCTGAATTCCGGCGGCCACACTACTCAGACAAAATAGCCGTCAACCTGTCCGGATAATCGGTAATGATCCCGTCGACTCCCGTAGCCATCAGCGCCTTCATTTCCTCGGGCTCATTCACGGTCCAGGCCACAACTCCCAATCCCTGGCCTTTCGCCGTCCCAACCAGTTCTGGCGTGATTGCATCCGCTCTGGGCAGCAATTGCCTGGCCCCGATCTCCACCGCCTTCATCACTGTTTGATCCGTAGGGCGTTCGGCGAGCAACCCCATCATAACCATCGGCGACGCACGCCTCATGGCCAGCAACACACCGGCATCAAACGAAATCACTACGGCGCGCGAAATCTCCCCGGATTTTTGGAGCGCACCCGACATGGATAATTCCATCCCCCAGGTCTCGCTCGGCTTCAACTCAAGATAAAAGGGTACATCAACCTTCTGGGAGAAATTTAAGATCTCATCCAGTATGGGAACTCGCTCGCCCTTGAACGATCGCCCATCGTCGCTCAAAAACCATGCGCCCGCATCCAACCCTCGCATCTCGGCCAGGGACATCTTGCTGATCTGCCCTCGGCCATTGGTGGTCCGATTCACGGTCGCGTCATGCATGGCCACGATTCGCGCATCGCGCGTCATTTGCAGATCGGTCTCGATAAATTGCGCGCCCATCTCCAGGGCCATCTTGAATGCCGCCAGAGTGTTCTCCGGAGCGTGACCCGATGCTCCCCGATGAGCGATGTTCCACATTTCGATTCGATACTCCACAACTTGTTTTGGAAAAACCCGACCCAACTCTGACGAATAAATCCCGGTCAGTCTGCTGAAATTGGCCGTGCGGCCTGGCGGGATACTCTCCGCGCCGCCTCTCGCGCAAGCTCGGCAACGTGGGGAATGCTTTCGCTTTCGAGCTGTGAAATTGTTCCACTCAGCCCGATCGCCGCGACCACAGCACCGTGATCATCGAACACCGGAACCGCCAGGCACCGCGCGCCGATGCTGTTTTCCTCATCATCCACCGCGTATCCTTGATCGCGTACGCGCGCCAGCTCTGTGAAAAATCGCCCGCTGGTTGTGATGGTCTTCGCTGTGCGCTTCTTGAACCCTTGCTCCCGAATAATTGCTTCCACATCCGGGCGCGGCAGGTGGGCCACCAAGACTTTCCCTACGCTCGTCGAGTGTACAAACATCCGCCGCCCGACCCAGGTGTCCATCTTGATGAATCCCGGCGCTTCCACTTTTTCGATATATACCGCTTCGCTCCTATCTAAGACCGCCAGATGCGACGTCAGTCCAGTCCGCTCCACTAAATTACGCATCGCTGCTACAGCAATTTCGCGCAGCTCGTAACCCGCAAGCACTCCGCGCCCCAGGTTCAAAAGTTTCAGGCCCAGGCGGTAGCGTCCACTGGCCGACTCGCGCCTTAAATATCCGCCGCGTACCAGTGTCCGCAATATATAACTCGCCGAACTTTTCGGAATGTTCAGCTGGCGGCTAATCTCCGCGTTCGTCAGTCCACCGTTCTGCCCGGCGGTGGCCTCGAGGATGGCAAAGGCCCGCTCGACGGCAATGGATGGTGACTCTCGCACCGGCATCAATTCCCTCACTGGCGCGCCACCTATATAAGGAACGCGCATCTTATAGAATGGCAGTTCGCTATATTGAACACGCTGGCGTTTCCCAGTCAAGCCTTGTCTGTCCGCTGGTGAACGGATGTTCAACATCTTGAACACAACGAACCCCCTCGGAACTCTCCCTTCACTCATTGGTCAAATCTTTTCCCTTCCCTGTGCTTCCGCTCACCAATAGCGTCGAATGCGTTCCAGTAACCTTGCTAACTCCTTTGTTTTGAGCACGAACAATCGACAGCATTCCCCCACTTTTGGCCGCCTTCTTGCCTCTTATCGCTGCCAGTCAGAACGCCTTGTTATGCAGTTATTCGGGAGATTTCCTCCCGTGGAGGCCTCAAGCGTGAGCACAAATGTCCACGATTTCACCGGACCTCACTTTATACCGCAGCGGCAAAAGGCACCGGAGCGGCTCGTTCCGATCAATCAAGCACCAGCCGAATTCATGGCCCGCACGGATCTGCCGCGCGGCTTCTACGATTTTCTGCTCTCCCTGCATCACTCTCTCGGCAATTGGCAAAAGACGCTTGTGAAACGGCGCGCCGCGCAATTGGCTGCGGCACACCGCGGAGACCTGCCTGATTACCAGCCCTCTTCATTCGCAACATCGGAGCCTTGGACGATTCAGCTCCCAACATGGTGTCAGGATCAGCGCAATCAGATGACTGGCCCGGCCGATGACGCGGAACTCGTGGTCAAAATGCTCAACTCCGGCGCGCCCGGAGTCATGCTCGATCTCGAAGATTCCGTCGCCAACTCCTGGCCAAACATTTTGCACGGCATCGCACACGTCATTGCCGCATTGCACGGTGACCTTACTTATTACGACCGCAAACGCGAACGTTCGGTCGGCGTCAATCCGAGCACCACGGTGATATTCACGCGGCCGCGAGGTTTGCACGTCCATCAGGCCGGACTTATTGATGGTGAATTGGTTTCGGCTTCCCTGTTTGACGTTGCCATGGTGGCCTGGCAAGTGGACCCATCGCGGCTGAGCCACCCGCTTTGCTTTTACATCCCCAAATCGGAATCCGCAGAAGAAGCCCTTTGGTGGCGCGCACTGTTCGCAGCTATCGAACAAGCCCGTGGCTGGCAACGCGGCTGGATCAAGTGCATGGCGCTGGTCGAGTCGCATCCGTTGGCTTACGAGATCGAAGAATTCGCCTTCAACCTCCGCGAATACTTGATCGGACTCAACCTTGGCCGCTGGGATTACATGGCCAGCCTGATCCATTTCAATCTTCGTGATGCAAACTGGGTTCTGCCGGATCGCAACACAATTCCGCACAATGTTCCGTTCTTCCAGAACTTGCGCCTCCACATCCCTGAAATCTGTCACAAACACGGAATGCTCGCCATTGGCGGAATGACGGCGCTCTATCCCAGCCGCGAAAATGCCGAACTGAACGCACGCGCGCTCTCAGTCCTCGCCTCCGACAAAATGAATGAGTCCGCCTGCCTGATGGACGGTGCCTGGACCGGGCATCCCGACCAGAATGAAATCGCCATGTCCAAGTTTCCTGCACCCAATCAACTCTCCAAGCGTCCTGAAGATCCTTACGACCATCCGAACTTGCGGCCTGCTCCCACGGGAGTCGGCCAGAGAACTCTTGCTGGAACTCGCGCCGCTGTGCGCACGGTGATCCGCTACCGATTTGGTGTGCTCGCGGGCCGTGGGGCCAGCCTCATTAACGGCTACATGGAAGATCTGGCCACGGATCGCATTTATCGCCTGATGATCGCCCAGCGCATGAATCACTGGGCCGTCGCGCCAGTCGTAGACGAGCAGGGAAACAAAAGCCAACACAGCCCGGCGCTGATTTCACAGCTGTTTGACGAAGAGCTGGCGCAATTGCTCGCCGAACTCCCCGCAGGCGCGCCTGCGGAAGTCATGGACCAATATCGCGAGGCGCGCCGCATCAGCGAACTGATGATTCTCCGCGCCGAATTCGATCCCATGTAGATCAGCTCAAGAAAGTTTCTATCGGCCCCGCAATCATTCGCCAGTTGAAACCGCCCGAACGGGCAGGAGGCTTTCCACAGTGAGCAAGACAAACGGCAACGGCAAGCACAATGGCAACGGCAAGGCCACCCACAATCCCAAGCAAAATCCGTGGGCAGGCGACCCGCGCTGGGCTGGCGTCGAGCGGCCCTACGGTTACGACGAAGTCCTGCGCTTGCGCGGCTCTTACACCATCGAGCATTCCATCGCGCGCATGGGAGCCGAAATATTATGGGACCTAATGAAGACCGAGCCCTACGTCGCGGCGCTTGGCGCCATGACTGGAAACCAGGCCGTTCAGCAAGTGTCCGCCGGATTGAAAGCAATCTATGCCAGCGGCTGGCAAGTCGCAGCCGACGCCAATGACTCCGGCGAGATGTATCCCGATCAGAGCTTGTATCCGTGCGATAGCTGCCCGAATCTGGTCAAGAAATTGAACAAGTCCATGTTGCGCGCTGATCAGGTGGATTCCGTGGAAGGCCGGCAGAACACTCGTTGGCTTGCCCCCATCGTCGCGGACGCGGAAGCCGGGTTCGGCGGATCTCTAAATGCGTTTGAATTAATGAAGGCCATGATCGAAGCGGGCGCCGCAGGCGTCCATTTTGAGGACCAGTTATCCTCGGCGAAAAAGTGCGGGCACCTGGGCGGCAAAGTTGTTGTGCCCACTCGCGAATTCGTCGAAAAGCTGATCGCCGCGCGTTTGGCCGCAGACGTCATGGGCACTCCCACAATTCTCATTGCGCGCACCGACGCCGACAGCGCGGGCCTCTTGCTTTCCGACGCCGACCCACGCGACCACGCCTTCATCACCAGTTCGCAGCGCACTCCCGAGGGTTTCTTTCCATTCCGCGGCGGCATCGAAGCCGCCATCGCCCGTGGCCTCGCCTACGCTCCCTATGCCGACTTGATCTGGTGCGAAACTTCCACACCCGATCTCGCCGAAGCGCGCCAGTTCGCTGACGGAATCCACGCCCAATTCCCCGGCAAATTGCTGGCCTACAATTGCTCTCCGTCATTCAACTGGAAGAAAAAACTCGATGCCTCCACCATTGCCACCTTCCAGCGCGAACTGGGCGCCATGGGCTACAAATTCCAGTTTGTGACTCTGGCCGGATTCCACGCGCTAAACCATTCCATGTTTGAGCTGGCGCGCGGCTACTCCGAAATTGGCATGAGCGCCTACTCCCAGTTCCAGGAACGCGAATTTGCTTCTGCCGACAAGGACGGCTATCGCGCCGTCACTCACCAGAGGTTTGTGGGCACGGGATACTTCGATGAGGTCGCGCAAACCGTGGCCGGCGGCAAATCCTCCACTACAGCATTGGCCGGCTCGACTGAAGCCCAGCAATTCTCGAAGCCGGTTGCTTCCGAAAAACCCCAAATTCCCTTGCACAAGTCGAATGGCCACAAGGACCAGAATTCCATGAATGAGGTCGCCGCCACCTAGACATCTACTTATCCTGCCTCTGGCCTTAAATCGTCGCCATTGCCTGAAAATCGTACCTGCCCGATTTTGGGACGCCGCTCCCCAGAATCGGGCAGTCCCTCGTTAGGTTCCGTTTCGCCATTCTCCTATCTAGCTGATAAATAAGGATTTGCTGCCGTGCCGAGTGGTACTCCCCCTGCCACTCCTATACCGGGGGTACAATGGCCACAGCAACCATCCCAGCAACCCAGTACGCTGCCCATTACGATGTGTCCTTGTTTGAGCGCGCCCGTTCGGGCGACTCGGACGCCTTCACCACACTGGCCGGCACCTGCAATTCCGCCGTATTTCGCGTCGCTCTGCGCATCACCGGAAACACTGCCGACGCCGAAGACGTCCGCCAGCAAACTCTGCTGAAGGCCTTCGCCCACTTTGACCAGTTCCGCGATGGCTACCGCTTCGCCGCCTGGATCACCCAGATTGCCGCCAATGAGTCGGTCAGCCTCCTCCGAAGGCGGCGCGACGGCCGTTGGACCAGCCTGGATGAAATGATGATGGAGCATCCTTCGGGCCGGGCGCAATTTGAGCCCCGCTCGGTCCGTGAAAATCCCGAGCAAACTTTTTCACGCCAGGAATTGCGCCGCCGTCTGTTTGAAGCGATGAGCCAGCTGGATCCTTCTCTGCGGAGCGTTTGTTTGTTGCGGGATGTCGGCAATCTTTCCACTCAGGAAACTGCCGAGCAATTGGGACTGACGCCTCAGGCCGTGCGCACACGATTGTTCCGCGGCCGCCTCAAGCTGCGCGAGCGGCTCCGGGGCCTGTTTCACCGTCCCCGAAACACTTCCCGCGCCGCGCTTCCTGAGGCGGCCTGCGGCGACTAGCTTTTCCCTGCCGTCAATCTACTTCAACAACCTACTATGATTTTGGCTTTGCGGCCTTTGGCGCAGCTGGAGCGGGCATGCTGTATTCGCCTTCCACATCAAACGTAATCGATCCGTCCGCGCTTCCCGTCCCCTTATAGGTTCCCTTCCCCTTGATTGCATTGATCTTCCCTGTGCCGCCGGTAAACGTCCAAGTTCCTGTAGTCTCACCGGGCTTGCCGTCTTTGATCGGGGTGCTGTCATGGACGCTCACAAACATCTTGTCGCCGCTGTCCAGCGTGCCGACCACGAATCCACTGCCGGTCATGCGCGTCGCAGTGGCTTCCGTAAAGCCCGCGTCCGTATCGTCTTTGGTCTTGGCGCCCTCAATCTCCATGGGCTTCGACCATGAGCAGGTGCCCTTAGTGAGCGTTAAGGTATGGCCCGGATGATCTCCCACATCTTGTGTGCCCACCACATCAGGTTTGGCGCAGGTTACCGTGCCCGAAACCTTTGTTTGTGCGCTCGCCGCGCCCGCCAGTAGAATCGCAAAGCAGGCCATTCCCAAAATACGTCCTTTCATTGAGTCTCCTCCTGAGTTTTAACTTCGAGTGTTGATTTTATTTTTTGGTTTCAAGTGGTTCCTGAAGCGAGACGCGGAACAACCCTGAATTGGAGACGCCCCCTTAAGGAACCGTTGGGCGGATTTTGTGTCGTTCCGGCCGGAAAGTCAATCGTCCCCTGTGAAAAAGAGCTGGGCTACCTTCTCGGCTCATAGCGCATCGCTGCCGTCCCCGTCGGCGGCCGGAACGCTGCCTCCATCATTTCGTAAGTCACCCGGCCCAGGAGCAGGGCATCGGCCTGTTCCAGGCTCTCGGTCGAGTGACGATGCAACTCTTCATCCGCGGAAACTGCACGATGATCGCAGCACCCGTCCAATGTGACGTTGATGGAATACCGCAGGGGTCGCATTGCGGAAGAGTACCGCCGATGGAGTAAGTATTGTCATCGAAATATTTCGGGAATCTCTTGCCAGAAAGGATTCGAATAGAACGTGCGATTTCCCACGCTCGCCTATACGAAACGGAAAGGGTCAAGCCCCATGTATAATGTCATATATGGTAAACGATCTAACTCCGTCCCCACTTATGATTGAATTGTGGCGTGATTTTGAGTTCGATCCGAATGACGAGCAACGGGCTGCGATCCTCCATTGGGATGGACCGCTGTTTCTTCCGGCCGGTCCAGGTTCCGGAAAGACTCGAGTCCTCCTGTGGCGTACTGTTAACCTCATCACAACGCACGGAGTAATCCCCGAACAGATATTCCTCGCGACCTTTACGGAAAAGGCCGCATTACAACTTCGCAACGGACTTCGGATGCTTCTGAGCGCAGTATCGGACAAAACCGGTAAGCCGTACGACAGCGCCAAACTCTATGTCGGGACTGTCCATTCGCTTTGTAGGCGTTTGCTACTCGACCGAAGAATATCGACGAATCGTTCGCGGTCAAGATCGCCAGTGCTGCTTGACGAGTTGGGCCAATATCTCTTTATACGACGACGCCGCAATTGGGACGCGATCCTTCAGGCGACCGGTTTTAGCTCGTCCATCGACATGCTGACGGCATTCGGAGAGCAGGGCAGATCACGACACAAGGCCATTGCGCGTCTCCTCGGCTTCTTCAACAGGCTGTCTGAAGAAATGATTGAACCAACTGATGCTCGGAAGCGAACTCGCGACAAAACTCTCCGGTCTCTGATTGATGGCTATGAAACCTACCGAGCCTTGCTTCGTGGAAACCTGGGTATCAGCTACACTGATCTTTCTCTCCTCCAGGCAGGCACCGTCGAGCACCTCCATCAGAACTTAGACTCGGGCAAGATATTTCGACATGTTGTCATTGACGAGTACCAGG
>DATNHU010000174.1:0-3033 GCA_035604795.1 Candidatus Limnocylindrales bacterium | reverse complement strand
CGGAAAATCCGATTCGCCGCGTCCAGCCACTCTCGATTGACTACTTCCTGAAAACCAAGGCTGACAAGGTCACCATCGAAATTCTGGACGGCACAGGAAAGGTGATTCGCACCTACACTTCTCCAGCGGAAGGAGGAGGGCGTGGCCAAGGCGCCGCATCGGCGGAACCTTCCGATGATGAGGGGTTTCGCCGCCCGCAGCCAAGGGTTAGCGTCGATGCCGGTCTCAATCGCTTCACCTGGAATTTGCATTACCCGGGCGCAACAGTGTTTCCGGGCATGGTCCTGTGGGGAGCACAGGTGGAGGAAGGCCCGTTTGCAGTGCCCGGCGCTTATCAAGTGCGCGTGGCTGCGAATGGCGTGACGCAAACGCAGCCATTTCACCTTACCGAAGACCCGCGGTCAACCGCTAGCCAGGCAAATCTGCAAGCGCAGTTCGATTTGTCGCAGCAGGTGATAGGAAAAGTGAGCCAGGCCAATCAGGCGGTAATTGACGTTCGCAAACTCCGCGACCAGATTAAGGACCGCCTCGGAAAGACATCCGACGCGGCAATTCATCCGGCCGCAGATGCGCTCCAGGCGAAACTTACGGAGGTGGAGGAAGCCATCTACCAGGTGCGGAACCGCAGCGGACAGGACCCCCTCAATTTCCCCATCAAGCTCAACAACAAGATCGGTCATCTATTGGAAGTTGTTGAGGGAGGCGAGGATGCCAAACCCACCGATCAGTCCTACGCTGCATTTAAGCAGCTTTCCGCGGAGCTGGATGTGCAGCTGGAAAAACTGAAGTCCGCGCTGACTGCGGATCTGTCGGCATTGAACGGGAAACTCGCTGCGGCAAATTTGCAGCCGGTGTCGCTGGAAGGCACGTCGAAATAAAATCAGTCTATCTGGAGTTAGAAGAAGCGGACTTTAACGTCGCGGCGTTTCTCCAGGTGGACTGTATCCACGAATCGCACCTGCCGCGATTCGTAAGTGAGAATCAGCGAGTGCGTGCGGATGCCCTCGCCGAAAAACCGCACGCCGCGCAGCAGGTTTCCGTCGGTAACGCCCGTCGCGGCAAAAATAATTCTGCGGCCGGGTGCGAGATCCCCTTGGTCGTAGATGCGCTTGGGGTCTTTCACGCCCATCTGCGCCAGCCGCTCTTCGTGTTCGGGTTTTGAGACTACCAAGCGCGCGAGGATCTGGCCGTTCAGACAGCGCAGCGCCGCGGCGGTCAGCACTCCTTCCGGCGCACCGCCGGTCCCCATCACGGCGTGGACACCCGTGCCCACCACCGCCGCGGAAATCCCCGCGGAAAGGTCGCCATCGCCGATTAGCCGGATTCTCGCGCCCGTGGCGCGAATGTCGCTTATCAGTTTTTCATGGCGCGGCCGGTCGAGAACAATCACAACCAGATCTTCCACCTCGCGGTCGAGTCTCCGGGCAATGGCGTGCAGATTATCCGCGACCGGCGCGTCAAGCTCGACAGCGCCCTTGCACGTCGGCCCCACAACAATTTTTTCCATGTAGAGGTCGGGCGAATGCAACAGTCCGCCGCTGTCGCTGGCAGCCAGCGTGGCGATGGAATTGGGCTCACCCGTCGCGCAAAGATTCGTGCCTTCGAGCGGGTCCACCGCGATGTCCACTGCCGGATAAGATCGCGATTTGTCGTGCACCGCGGCACCGACTTTTTCACCAATGTAAAGCATGGGCGCTTCATCGCGCTCGCCTTCGCCGATCACGATGGTGCCATCCATCCCTACGGTATCCATAGTGGACCGCATGGCCTTGACGGCTTCGTCGTCGGCTTTGTGGCGATCGCCGAGGCCCATGGTGTGTGCCGAGGCGATGGCGGCCTGCTCGACCACGCGCAAAAACTCGAGGCTAAGTTGCGCTTCCATTTAGTCTCCTGTGATGCTTTCTCTCGTGCGCCATCTATGCGAAATGACCGGTTTCAAATTCAGCCGGTAAGGCCCGCTCATATTAGCCCAATCAGATTTGTCCAACAATATCGGCCTAACAACGGCGGCGCGCATTCAATCCCTTGCGGTCCACACTTCTTCAGTTCCTCATGGCAACTTCTGAATCGTCGCATTCACCAGAAACGGGCTGTCGAAATCTGTGCGGTCCCCCGCTTTTTTCCCGGGCACTGGAAACAATCGCGCCGTGAGCGGCTTCTTCCATTTGACCGCCAGCGAAGCCACATCGCCGATAATCAGCGACAACTGATCTTCAGTGACATCCCCGGGGAGCGGGACGGTATCAATGCCCGTGCCACAAACCGCGGAATAGGCAAGCAATGAATCCAATGTGAGGCGGCCTTCACTCCATCGTTGCGCCAGTCCCTTATCTTCCAGCACAGGAAGCATCAGTCCGTTGTAGCCGACGCGCTTCGCGATCGTTGGATCCCCCTTTAGCGCTCCTGTGATGATTGCAGCGGCCGTCATGGTGCCGGGCGAACCCATCGGGCTGACCGTGAGCTTTTCAATAGCCGCGCCGATGGAAACATCCTGAAGTGGAGCGGTGGAGGCGTCCAGTCCGACAAAACCCCATCCTGTTTTCCGTGCGATTTGCTCTGCCAACTCTTGAACGCCAGGCAAATCCCGCCGCAGTATCGCGCTTAACTTTTCCCCCGCATTGCGAAAGTTTCTATTTAAGCCAGAAAAAGCTTCATCCACGAAGCCCGCACCTTGAATAGCGATCGCGAACTGCTTATCAGGATTCAATGCGTAGCTGGCCGGAAAAAACGGCGAGTGTTCCGGAACTACAGCGGCGGCTGCAAAGCCGAAATTGCCCTGTCCCTTGGCGGTGTGTTCCTCCAAATATTTCATCACAAAAGCGGCTTCGCGAAGCGCGGGCCAGCGGATGCCATTTTCATCCGCCACGATGATGCAACCGTCCAGAGAGGAATGGGCTGCGAGGACCTCAGCGAATGTCTCAACCGATTTGTGATCAAAATTGTCGAGAAACGCCGGACCAATGGCCGAAATAACCCCTTCTTTTTCCGCGGCAGCCGCATATTTATTGAAGAACGCCACTATCTCATCATGCG
>DATNHU010000173.1:0-4519 GCA_035604795.1 Candidatus Limnocylindrales bacterium | reverse complement strand
CCTGCATATCGAATTTGCCGTCGGCCTGCAGAGTGACCAGGGATAAGTGTGCGTTCAACATGTCACCCGCGCCTGGACTGGCAAACACAAATATGTCAGTCTCGGGCAGCAGGTCTTTGAAGTGCTCGAGCAGCGTTGTCGGCCCCAGTCCAGAGACCAACACTCCTTCTGTCCGGTTTGTGTTGTTATTGCGGATAAGGAACGCAAGGTCGCGAAGGTCAGAGACAAAATCCGCAGGGTCATGTGAGGATGGGTTCGCGGGCTTATCCGATAGCAGATAAAAATCTGCCTGCGCCGTGCGCGCCGCGTAGAGGCTGCCGTAAGGAGTCGTCATGGTGCAGTGGAAGTCGCTGGCCTTCGCCTCCCACTGACATTGCAATGTGTCGTGGCCTTCGTTGGCCTCGTCTCGGCCGGAGCACGCGCCCCCAATCGACTCAAAAGACTTGCAACTCGCCGCCTCGACGACCTGTGGCGTGCTTGTGCGCAAGTCAACAAGCAACTTGTTCTCCAACGAACTAGCCGAGTACACCTCGAGGTCGCTATGCTGATACTTGAGAATGAACAACGGCAATCCCACGTCGGGTGTGGCGAGTTGGATGTTAATCCACCCGGCCATTTCGTCAGGCTTAGGGCCTGAGCCGTGTTGTTCAACCGCATCTTCGGGATTTCCGTTCGCGTCATTCTGATCGAGCGGCTGAATGTAGAGCTGCTCTTCCGCCTCTTTTTCGGGATTGGCAAGTTCAAACCAGCGTTCGCCACCCGAAGCCACGACTCGAACGGCGAGCGCCAACCGGTCCTTTGAGTTGTTTGTGCCGTCAAAGTCCTCACGTCCAGGCACGGGCAGGTGCCAGCGATAAAATTCCACCTGCGTGAACCCGTATTTCACCGCGTCGAAACCATCAAAAGCAAGAACCGGGCGAGTCTTCCACTCTTTGATCGCCTCGGGCGCACCGACCGCCACAAACTGCAAATCCGGCCGGCCGTCAAAGCTCGCTCGCTGATTTTGCGCGCAACCGAATTGGCCCTTGGCGCTGACTTGCGCGAATCCACTGAGAGGTAGGACAAGCAAAGCGATCCGAAGTAGTTTGGGCGCTCTCATGACTGAACTCCGATTGCGAGTCTCGCATTCCCATCCCCAAGAGCTTAGCAGGTCGATACAAGACTCCTATTTCCTGTGATGGAACAGTCCTCGCATTTGCAAGCAGCACCACAAGTCTGTCCAAGCGGCCTTCCAACCATCAACCGTCACCGACCGCGCCGAATTGATATAGTCACGATCAAGAACAATGTCGGTGAAACTCCACCCAACTTCGCACCCGCTCTGGCG
Organism: Candidatus Limnocylindrales bacterium; assembly: GCA_035604795.1. Lineage (GTDB taxonomy): Bacteria > Acidobacteriota > Terriglobia > Acidiferrales > UBA7541 > DASTCZ01. The sequence goes on along the minus strand of DATNHU010000173.1, from coordinate 3,192 downwards.
CCAGGATTTTCGCCTGACCCTCCGCCTCGCTCTGCCCCTCATCTTTGCTGAGGTCGGCTGGATGAGCATGGGCATCGTCGACACCATCATGGTCGGACGGCTGCCCAACAGCGCCGTCGCCATCGGCGCCACCGGCCTGGGCCAGAGTCTCTACCACAGCTTAGCCATTTTTGCTGGCGGCCTGCTGCTTGGAATGGACACTTTCGTCGCCCACGCATTTGGACGCGAGGATCTGGACGACGCCAGACACTCCCTCGTAAACGGGCTGTTCCTGGCGTTCGCGCTAAGCCCAGTCCTGATGCTGGCCGTGTCCTTCTGGCCAGCGCTGATGCGACGCTTCGGAATCAGCATTGAACTGGTCGAGCCCATGCGCCCGTACTTGCGCGCCCTTAATTGGGGTTCGTTGCCATTGCTCGCCTACTTCGCATTGCGGCGGTATCTGCAAGCGGTAAATGTGGCCCACCCCATCATGTTTGCCTTGGTCTCCGCAAACATCGTCAATGCATTCGGAAATTGGGTTCTCATTTACGGACACCTCGGATTTCGCGCCATGGGCATTACGGGTTCTGGCTGGTCAACCTGCTGGGCTCGCTTTTACATGGCACTCTGCCTCGCCATCACGCTGCTCTGGGTGGAATCGAAACGAGTAAGACCGGGTTGGATAAGTACAATCCGGATTGATCTCCCCAGAATGTCCGCGTTGCTAAAACTGGGAGCGCCGGCGGCAACCCAGATCCTTTGCGAGATCGGAGCGTTTTCCGCCGCAACCGCACTGTGCGCCAGGCTCGGCCCCGTTCCCCTGGCCGGACATGAGATTGCCTTGCTTTGCGCCGGACTCACGTTTATGGTGCCGCTGGGAATCAGTTCCGCCGCAGCCGTCCGAGTCGGACAGCAATTAGGCAGACGCGATCCCGATGGAGCACGGCGCGCCGGATGGTCCGCGATCATCATCGGAGTCGGGTTCATGGCCTGCTCGGGAACAGTGTTCGTCTCCATGCCAAAACTGATCGCGCGCCTGTTCACTCCCGATCCGGCCGTAATAAAAGTGGGCGCGCAGCTGTTGCTGGTCGCCGCTGCATTCCAATTGTTCGATGGCCTCCAGACCGTCGCCACCGGAGCATTGCGCGGCGCCGCCGACACGCGTACCCCCATGCTCGCCAACTTCGTCGCCTATTGGCTGATGGGCCTTCCGCTAGGCTACGTCCTATGTTTCAGACTAGGATGGGGCGCGCTAGGCATTTGGATCGGCCTCTGCATCGGCCTGATGATCATTGGATCAGCCCTCTTAGTCGCATGGCACAAAAAAATGCGTCACTGATGAAGCGTTGTAGCGGAGTCATTCCGAAGCCCCGCGCTTTCACCAGCGGGGCGAGGAATCTCGCGCGCAGTACTCCAAAACCCATCACCACTAATACTGAATGACTTGTCACCGGCCCATGCGCCTGCGTATCATGCAACCGTTATGACAACTGAAAACGTGGTTCTACAAACCAGCCTTCGCCAGAAAGCACAACTCATGTCGGCATCCGAAATGGACCGCACCATAGTTCGCCTCGCCTACCAGATCGTAGAAGAAAATGGAACGGATGGTCTGGGACTGATTGGCGTCCGGCGCCGTGGCGTACCGTTGGCAGAGCGGCTCAGCAAGTCAATCTCACATATCGAAGAGACCCGCGTTCCTGTGGGCACGTTGGATATCACTTTTTATCGCGACGATCTTTCCACAGTCGGCCCCAAGCCCGTAGTGCACGAATCGGAAATCGGATTTTCCATTCAAGACAAGAATATCGTGCTGGTGGATGACGTACTGTTCACCGGCCGAACCATTCGCGCCGCCTTAGACGCGCTTTTTTCGCAAGGCCGCCCCCGCCGCGTACAGCTCTGCGTACTCATTGACCGCGGCCACCGCGAGTTACCAATCGAAGCCGCATTCGTCGGCCGCGCCGTGCAAACCACCATGAGCGAAGTAATCGAAGTGAAGTTGCAAGAAATTGATGGCGCAGAAAAAGTTCTGCTCATGGAAAAATAGTCCGAGTGTGGGCGCGGGCGTCCCCGCTCGTGCGGGTACTAGCAAACGTCACACCTAAACGAATTGCATCGAAAACCGTAGCGCAAAGCCAAATCGAGGTTTAGAATCAAGCGCTATTCTTTCGTCTTGCGTGAACCTCTAATGAACTCATCGACAAAAGATGTTTCCAGCAAACAAAACCAGCGCCTGCTGGGAGCAGCGCGCAAAGCCATGAAGCGCGCCTACGCCCCGTACTCTCAATTCCGAGTAGGCGCGGCGCTGCTGACCTCCAAGGGCGAAGTCTTCACCGGCTGTAACGTGGAGAACGCATCCTACGGTTTGTCCAACTGCGCCGAACGCACTGCGATCTTCACGGCCATGGCTCAATCAGGCCCAGGACTAAACATTCGCGCCATCGCCGTAGTGAATGATCAAGGAGTTCCCTGCTCCCCGTGCGGAGCCTGCCGCCAGGTGATTTACGAGTTCGGCCCGGAGGCGACGGTCTTCTTCCAAGCCTCGAAGGGTTGGAAGGAAAGCCACATCACAGAACTCTTGCCGGAAGGGTTCCGCCTAAAGTGAGCCCGCCGCAGGAAAGCCAAACCTTCCGCGCCGTCGACGTCATTCGCAAGAAGCGCGACGGCCAAGAGCTGTCGCGAGCCGAAATCGAATACCTGGTTCGCGCCTACACCAGCGGAGAAATTCCCGACTACCAGGTTTCCGCCTGGCTCATGGCCGTAATCCTGCGCGGACTCACGCGTACCGAAACCTCTGCATTGACCGACGCCATGCTGCGCTCGGGCGATGTGCTCGACCTCTCCGAATTCCCCGCCAAAAAGGTAGACAAGCACTCCACCGGCGGAGTGGGCGACAAAACCTCACTCGTGTTAGCGCCGCTGGTGGCGGCCGGCGGATTGATCGTACCCATGATCAGCGGTCGAGGCCTCGGCCACACCGGCGGCACTCTCGACAAGCTGGAATCAATTCCCGGCTTTAATGTGAACCTGTCAGTCCCGGAGTTCCGCAGCGTCCTGAAAACCTGCGGCTGCGCCATGATTGGGCAGACTTCCGAGATCGCGCCCGCCGACCGCAAACTGTACGCATTGCGTGATGTCACCGCAACCGTCGAGAGCCCGTTTTTGATTTGCGCATCCATCATGAGCAAGAAACTCGCCGAGGGCATCGAC
>DATNHU010000172.1:0-3466 GCA_035604795.1 Candidatus Limnocylindrales bacterium | reverse complement strand
ATTTCGACGTGAAGATAGCCGGAAACCTGCTCTCACTTCCTGTGACCGCACTCCTGTTTCGTCCGGAGGGCGTAATGGCCGCGGTCGTTAACTCCGATTCGAAGATTGAACTCAAGCGCGTATTTATCGGGCGAGATTATGGCAGCACAGTGGAAGTATTGCAGGGGCTTACCGCTGCCGATGAAATTGTTAATAACCCGCCGGACTCCATGGAATCCGGGCAACAGGTCCGCGTGAAGACGAAAACCGCCCAATCGAATCAGCCATGAGAGTTCGCAGTCCTAAGTCGCGGCGGGTAACCGCGCTGCTCGCCTTGTGCTCGGCCGGATTGTTCCTAGCGGGATGCTCTGTCGGACCCAACTATCACCGCGTGGATACTCCTTCTCCCCCTTCATGGAAAGCCGAAGGCCCGTGGCGGCCGGGCGATCCACGCGATCAAATCCCTAAGGGTGAGTGGTGGAAGATTTTCGGCGACGCCGATCTTGATGCGCTCGAATCACAAGCCATGGGCGCGAATCCCAGTCTTCAGGGTGGTGTGGCGCGCCTCGATCAAGCCAGAGCACTGGCTCGGCTATCCGTTGCCGGACTTTATCCTCAGGCCAGTGTTGGTTTTTCCGCGCAACCCTCGCGCGAATCGGGCAATCGCCCCTTTGTACCACCCCCGGGAACGGGCGCAATCACTGCGAATAACTTCCAGCTTCCCTTCTCGGTAAGTTATGAAGTGGATTTGTACGGGCGCGTCCGCCGCAATATCGAATCCGCGAATGCCGCCTATCAAGCTTCGGCCGCTGATCTTGAAAATTTGAGGCTGCTCATCTCCTCCGAAGTTGCCGCGGATTATTTCACACTGCGCCAGCTCGACTCCCAACTTGGCATACTGGATCGCACCGTCGCGACATTCGAAAAGGGATTGCAACTGGTGAACGACCGCTTTAAGGGTGGCGTCGCGTCCGGTCTGGATGTCGCGCAAGAGCAAACACTGCTCGACGCCACACGCACGCAATCGATCCTGTTGCACCAGCAGCGCGTACAATTCGAAGACGCATTAGGCGCGCTTACAGGCCAGCCCGCCTCAAATTTCAAGGTTGCCGTTAAGCCGATGCCCTCCAGCCTCCCGGTGGTTCCGGTGGGCGTGCCCTCCGACCTATTAGAGCGCCGCCCGGACGTCGCGGAGGCAGAACGCCAGATGGCTAGCGCCAATGCTCAAATCGGCATTGCTCAGACGGCCTACTATCCCGGCCTCACACTTTCGGCAGGCGCCGGTGTGCAGAGCACCAGCCTCGGCAATCTTGCCACCTTGCCCAGCGTATTCTGGTCCGTGGGTGCCGCTTTGTCTGAAGCTGTATTCACGGGCGGGGCGCGTCGAGCGCAGGTGGAATTTGCGCGGGCCGGCTATGCGGGTACGGTCGCAAATTACCGCGGCGCGGTGCTCACAGCTTTCCAGGAAGTTGAAGATAATCTCGCCGGACTGACTGTTCTCGATGAAGCCTCCCACGCTCAGGCGCAGGCAGTTGCCGATGCGCGCAAAGCCCTGGACATCGCCACAAACCGGTATAAGGGCGGACTGGTGAGCTACCTGGATGTGGTTACCGCGCAGCAGAATTTGCTCTCCAACGAACAGCTTGCCTCGCAAATAGAAGGTCAGCGCCTGGTTAGCTCGGTCCTCCTGGTGAAAGCATTGGGCGGCGGATGGGACCCGGCTAGCCTGGCCTCTTTCCAGATAAAGCCCGCAGTGAAACAAGCGCTGCAGCCGTAATAATCCCGTGACAAAACTCGTCCCCACACGTCATATATCTTAGTATCGATAACAATTCACAGTTCAGGGGACGGTCAATCCATGGGAACCCTCCGGCAAGACTTGCGCTTTGCGCTCCGCGCACTGGCGAAGAATCCAGGTTTTTCTGCCATTGCAATATTGACGCTGGCGCTGGGCATAGGTGCGAACACCGCGCTTTTCAGCGTGGTCAACGCAGTGCTGCTCCGCAGCTTGCCCGTCCGCGACCCGCAACAGCTCGTCGTGGTTACCGACCCCGAATCACAAGGGATGTGGAACGGCACCAGCAGCGGCGAACGCAGCATGATCACCTACCACGAATTTGAGGGCATGCGCGACCAGAACACCGTTTTCTCAAATGTGATGACCTTTGCCAGCCAGATTTATGCAACTCCGGTCTCCTTCGGCCAAGTGGACGACGGCACTCCGGCGAATATCAGCATGGTGAGCGGCGGGTATTTTTCAACGCTTGGCGTGGATGCGGAAATCGGACGCACCTTCGGAACAGAAGTGGATCAGGGGCGTAACGCGCACTCCATCGCGGTCATCAGCAACGCATTTTGGGAGCGCCGCTTGCAGCGCGATCCAAATGTGATTGGACGCAAAATTCATATCCGCCAAACCGTTTTCGATATTATCGGAGTGGCTCCTCCTGATTTCGCCGGGGTGATGGTCGGCGATGCTCCGGATGTCTGGATACCGCTCATGATGCAGGACGTGATCATCCCCGGGACCGATCTGCTGGTCCAAAAGCCCGGGTCCATCACCAAAAACATGTTTCTGCATTTTGTCGGCAGAATGAAGCCCGGCGTAAATATCGCGCAAGCCAACACCGCGATCAATGTGACCTTCAAGCAGGTGCTGGAAGCGGAAGCAGCTTCCATCCCGGACGAAAAAGAGCGCAAGGAAGTTACAGATTCGTTTCTCGTCACGCACGACGCCCGGCGCGGACTCTCCGTGGTCCGCGGACAATATGCGCAGCCGCTCGAAGTGCTTATGGGGCTGGTGGGACTTCTTCTCCTGCTGGCCTGCGCCAACGTCGCCAATCTGCTTCTCGCGCGTGCGGCCGGGCGGCAGCGTGAACTCTCCGTGCGCGTGGCCATGGGAGCAGGCCGCGGCCGGCTGGTGCGCCAGCTGCTGACGGAGAGCGTTTTGCTTGCCGCACTTGGCGCAGCCGCTGGAATCCTGCTCGCACAATGGGGAGCGAACCTGTTGCTTCGAATGGTATCAAGCGGCCCCACAACGATTCCATTGGATGTTCATCTGGATGTCACCGTCCTGGCTTTCACGATCGCCGTGACACTGCTCACCGGGATTTTATTCGGGCTGGCTCCGGCGTTGCGCGCCACACGCGTTGACCTGAACAACATACTTCGCGGATCCTCGCGGAGCATCGCAGGCGGCCGTGGCTCGAGCCGTTTACCGCTGGGAAAAATGCTGGTGGGAGTGCAGGTGGCAATATCTCTTCTCCTTCTGGTGTCCGCTGGGCTTTTCGTGCGTAGCCTGCAGAATCTAACCTCGATCCCTCTTGGCGTTGATGCGGGACACCTGCTGATGTTCCGCATGATCCCGACGGCGAATGGCTATAAAGGCCCCGCAACTCAACCCTTGTTTCAACAGCTCCTCGCAAAGTTCTCCGCCATCCCCGGAGTGAGTGGCGCCACGCTTTCAGAGAATGGCCTGTTTTTCGGT
>DATNHU010000171.1:0-10068 GCA_035604795.1 Candidatus Limnocylindrales bacterium | reverse complement strand
AGGTTTGGCCGGGTGTACACCGATCGCGGGAAGGCCACCCGATTTGCGGAACGCCAAAAGAAGTCCCCGGTAGTCAAGTCCGCGCGTGTTACGCAGCTCAGTTAGGCCGTCCCCCTTATTCTGCCTGCACGCGTGCAGTAGTGTTTTTTAATTCCGAAAACTTCGAACTTGACCGGCACCCTTTGCTTTGGCGGAGTCTTGTCCGCCTGCATTTGGCGTGGTAAAGTTTTGTCAACGCGGCCGTCGTATAGAGGTAGTACGGGACCTTGCCAAGGTTCAAGCACGGGTTCGATTCCCGTCGGCCGCTCCAGTTTTCTTCCCCATTCCGTTTCGCGCGCTCTTCGTGTATGTTTCATCCCTCTGCAGGAGTCCGGGCGTCCCGATCACCTGTTGAAGGAGCCGGTCATGCTTGCCTATCTTTGTGGCCCCATCGAATTTGCCTCCGATGGAGGAAAAATGTGGCGCCGCAAGCTCACACCCTTCCTGACCCAGCAGCTCGGGCACCGCGTTTACGACCCCGCCGAGGACGAGCGCAAGAGCTTGACCGAGGAAGAAGCCGCCAATTTTCGCGAATGGAAGACCACCGACGTGGAGCGTTTCCGGCGAGTGCTGCGGAAAATCATTCATTTCGATCTGGACCTGATCGAAAACAGGGCTGATTACGTCATCTGCCACTTGGGTGATTCTGCCGCCGCCGGGGTCACGAGCGGTGGCACACCCGCTGAGCTTACTTTCGCCTATCGGAAGAGCATCCCCGTTTATATGGTCACGACGCTTAAACCCGAACAAATCAGCGGGTGGATGCTGGGCTGCGCGGATCAGATTTTCGATTCCGTGGAAACTCTGAAAACTTTTCTGCTTCAACGTTACAACACGCAACGGCAAACGCAGCTCTGGAAGGAATAGTTCCCTCCGCAAATGCAGAAAACCATCATTGCCGTGGGCAGCACGCGCCGGCCGAAGCTCAACGCGGTCTGGGAAGCGCTGACCATCTTTGGCCCCTGGCTCGATTCCAACGCGCAATACGATGTGGTTGGAGTCGATGTAGCCAGCGGAGTAGGTCACACTCCCATTTCGCGCGCTGAACTAATGGCCGGGGCGCGCGCACGCGCAGAAGCGCTCGTTCAGCAGGCCCGGCGCGAAGGACAAAGCCACGAGGGCGGCGAACCATGGCGTTATTTCGTTGGCCTTGAAGGCGGCTTGGATGTTGTTCAGGAAAATGGCCGCCGCCTTGTGTTTTTGGAAAGCTGGGCATACGTGACGGATGGATCGGGGACGGGTTCGTACGGCAGGTCCGGCGGCGTTCTGTTGCCGGAGCCGCTTGCTGCGGAAGTGCTCGACCGAGGCGTAGAGCTTTCTGTCGCAATTGACGGCTACGCGGGCGGCCGTGGCATCCGCGACGCGCAAGGCGCGTGGGGAGTCCTTACGCGCAACCTTATCACGCGGCAGGATGCCTTCCGCGTGGCGGTAATCAGTGCCTTCGCCCCGTTCTTCAACGCCGCGCTCTACGACCATCCGCCGTCCTCTCAACTCCGATGAGGAAGGTGGTTTTTTAGCCCCAGCATCCTGCCGGCGTTTTTCCTTTCCCAATAAAAAACGGCCCCGGCAGATTCAACCGGGGCCGTCTCTCTCAGACGAAAGAAACTTCTAATTACCTGTGGCCGCCACCATGACCGCCACCGCCATGGGATCCACCGCCACCGCCGTGGAATCCTCCACTGGCTCCGCCACGGAATCCACTATTGCCACCGCGGAAACCCCCGCCTTGGGACCCGCCGTTGCCGCGGACCGCGCCGTTACCGCGGAACCCTCCGCCTTGGACCGCGCCGTTGCCGCGGAACCCTCCGCCTTGGACTGTGCCGTTGCCACGGAATCCGCTGTTGCCACGGAATCCTCCGCGGAACCGACCATCCCGATCCCAACCGCGTCCGTAGAACCGGCCGCCATACCATCCGGGGCGGAACCACGGACCCACGCCGATGAAAAGCCCATTGTAGAAATAATCCGGGCCGTAGTATCCATAAGGCGCACACGCATAGGGGTAATAGTCATAGTATCCGTAGGAGCACGCAGGCGGTGGGCCATAAGGGCCGTAGCCCGGCCCAACGCCTATTCCGATTCCGAACCTGACCTGTGCCTGGGTGTTGCCCGCGGGAATCATAAGCAAAAGACCGAGCAAAGCCGCATATTTAAGATATCGCATTGTAGTGCCTCCTCGTCAGCTCACCCGTGCTGGGTGACGGTCAGGCTGACGTTCACCCTAATAGATGCAATGCCCGTGCCAAACTTCAATCCAAGGGGATATTAGAATAATTCCTTTGTAATCATTGAGATATGCACGGGTAACCATTCTATGTTGGGTGAGTGCCGAAGCTGGTTGGCTGCATTTCACCAAGGGTGCTGAATTTCAACCACTCGATCTTGGGTTTTGATTCTAGCTCACGTCTCCCCCGCCGAATTCTGGCGTGGGATCAAGGGCTTCCTGCACTGGTTCGTTTCACTTCAGTTCTTCCTCTGTCTGCTTTTCCACAACTTCCTGTGCTAACTTACGCCCTGGAGGCATTTGCGTGGACATCGTCAAGCACAATATGGGCTGGATCGAAGTGATCGTTGGCCCGATGTTTTCTGGGAAGAGCGAGGAGTTGATCCGCCGCCTGCGCCGCGCCGAAATTGCGCGCCAGCGTGTGCAAATTTTCAAGCCCGCGATCGATGAGCGCTATTCCGCCACCGAAATCGTGTCTCATTCCGGGTTGGGCATTCGCTCCAACAATGTCTCGAAGGCTTCCGAAATCATCGAAAAAATCGATCCGCGCACGGAAGTTATCGGCATTGACGAGGCCCAATTCCTGGGCGAGCCGCTGGTGGCTGAAGCCACACGCCTGGCCAACATGGGCAAGCGCGTCATCATCGCCGGACTCGACACTGATTATCTGGGCCGCCCATTTGTGCCCATGCCAACACTTTTGGCAATTGCAGAAGAAATTACAAAGCTACTCGCGATTTGCATGCGATGCGGAAATCCAGCCGTCCACACGCAGCGGTTAGTGGCCAGCGAAGATTTGATCGTCGTCGGCGCAGGCGGCATGTATGAAGCGCGCTGCAGGCGCTGCTTCGACGCGACTCTCGCCCACGAGAAATCGAAGCAGGCCGAAGCCGAGCCTACTCCGGCGGAGAGGCTGAAAGCCCGCGCCGCCTCTTAGCCTCGATGCGCACGTTTTGGTAGGGGAGGGTCTGCGCCGCCCGTTTCTTCCGCTATGGAACAAATCCGAAATTGCGCTCCCTGCGTACCCAAAGCAGGAGGAGTCCTTGAAACGCACTTATATTTTTTTTCTCCTGATACTCTTCGCATCAGCACCTTCTTTCGCCCAATCCACGCGCAGCCCGGAAGCGCCCAAGCTCGACTGGATTGGCTGGTCCGAGTCCGTCTTCACCCAGGCCAAGCAAGAGAATAAATTCGTCCTCCTCGACCTTGAAGCCGTCTGGTGCCACTGGTGCCACGTCATGGCAGAAACCACCTACAAAGATCCCAAGGTTGTCACGCTGCTGCGCGCAAAATATTTAACCGTTCGCGTGGACCAGGATTCGCGCCCTGATCTCTCCAATCGCTACGAAGATTATGGCTGGCCCGCCACAGTCGTGTTCGATGGCGACGCCCATGAAATCATCAAGCGCCGCGGCTACCTGCCTCCCGGACAATTCGCCAGCATCCTGCAAGCAGTCATTGATGACCCTACTCCGGGCCCCTCCGTCGAGCCGGAAGTCCCCATAAAATTCCCCGTGAATCCACTCCTTCCTACGTCACTTCGCGCCAAGCTCACCAAGTATTATTTCGCTGGTTACGATTCCAAGCAGGGCGGCTGGGGGGATAACCAGAAATTTCTGGATTGGGATTCCGTCGAATACGCGATGGAGCTGGCCGCCGACGGCAATGAGCAGGCCGCGAAAATGGTTCGCCAGACTCTCACCGCGGAATTAAATCTTCTCGACCCGGCCTGGGGCGGCGTCTATCAATATTCTGTGGGCGGAGTCTGGACTGAGCCTCATTTTGAAAAAATAATGTCGCACCAATCTGAAGACCTGCGCATCTATTCTCTGGCCTACGCTCAGTGGCACGATCCTGCCGACCTTAACGCCGCGGAGAGCATCCACAAATTCCTGACCACATTTCTTCAGAGTCCCACCGGAGCTTTTTACGTCAGCCAGGACGCCGATTTGATCGATGGCAAACACAGCGCAAGCTATTTCAAGTTGGACGATCCGTCCCGCCGCAAGCTGGGCCTGCCCCGTGTGGATAAGCATATTTATGCGCGTGAAAATGGATGGGCCATCACCGGAATCATTGCGCTCTACGACGCTACCGGTGAACAGAAATATTTGGACGAGGCTTTACGCGCCGCAAGATGGATCATCCAAAATCGCAGCCTCCCCGGCGGAGGCTTCCGCCACGACAACATAGACGTCGCCGGCCCCTATCTTGGCGACACTCTGGCGATGTCCCGCGCCTTCCTCGCGCTTTATGGCGCGACCGGGGATCGCAATTGGCTCAAGCGCACGGAATCAGGCCTGCGCTTCATCACCGAAAACTTTGGCGATGCGAACGGCGCAGGTTTCCTGACCACAATGATTCCCACGGACCAGGCCTACGTGCCGCACCAACAGCGCGATGAGAATGTCTCCATGGTCCGAGTGGCCAGCCTCCTTTTTCACTACACCGGCAACTCCACCTATCGAAGAACGGCAGACACCGCGATGCGTTACCTCAGCGCAACGGACATTGCTGAGAACATTCCTGTCGCCAGCGTCCTCCTCGCCGACCGAGACATCACCCATCCGCCGCTCCACCTCACTGTTGTCGGACAAAAAGATGATCCCACGGCCCGCGCTCTCTTCCAGGCTGCGCTGCGCTATCCCTCAACTCACAAGCGCCTCGAATGGTGGGACGCTCGCGAAGGCAAGCTCCCCAATCCCGACGTACAGTATCCTCAGTTAGCCAAAGCAGCCCTCTTCGTCTGCACCGCGCGGACTTGCTCGTCTCCCATCTACGCGCCGGAAAATGTTCAGCGCGATGTGGACAGATTGATGAACGTGAACAGGCAGATTGTGGCAGGGAAGTAGGCGGAATTCCGGCCCTGTCAGTTTCCTAATCGAGCGCGGACTCTAGCTGCAAGCGCGCGGTGTCCGGCGCAGCCAATCTCATCAAGCGATGAGCTTGCAGGATCAATCGCAGAGATGGTTTTCTCGATCCTCTCACCTGACACTTCCCACTCCTCGCGCGAAAGTGCTCCACTATTCAATGCGTGGACTGTCGCCGCCATCGCCGGTTCCACCTGCGAAATGTCGTGGCACAACATCGCGATATCAGCTCCCGCTGCAAAGGTTGCGACTGCAGCATCGCCAACCGCGTAACGCTTCGCAATCGCTCCCATTGCCAGATCATCCGCGAGGATCAATCCGCGAAATCCCATTCGCTCTCGAAGGATGCCGGTCAGGACTCCGCGCGACAGGGAAGCGGGCTGATCGGCATCAATCTTCGGAAGCAGGATGTGCGCCGTCATGATCGTTGGAGCGCCCATGGCAATCGCCGCATCGAACGGAATCATGTCAACTTTCGCCAGCCGCTCCGCAGTGCCATGGAACACGGGCAAGTCCTTATGTGGATCCACTTGGGCATCGCCATGCCCCGGGAAATGTTTTGCGCAGCCGAGCACTCCCGCATCGCCAAGCCCGTAAAGAAATGCCGCGCCCAGACGGCCCACAAGTTCAGGATGAGCGCCAAAACTCCGAACTTGCGTAACAGGGCTGGCAGAGTTCAAATGCAAATCGAGCATCGGCGCAAAATCCAGGTTGCATCCGACAGCGGAAAGTTCGCGTCCGATCGCTCGCGCTATTTCGCGAACAACTTCAGCGTCACCCAGTTTTCCGAGTTCCGCAGGAGAAGGCCACTGAGTGAACGGCTCCGGCAATGAGAATCGCGTGCCACCTTCCTGGTCAATGCCGATCAAGACGTGTCGCCCTGCCGCCGCGTGAATTTCTCCGGTCAGCGCCGCCAAACTTTTTGACCCTGCGAAATTGCGCGGATAAATCGCCACTCCCCCCAGCCCCTTTTTCAACCACTCGCGCAATTCCGGCGGAAGCGTTGTCCCCTCAAATCCAACCAGGAATTTCCGTTCTACCGGAAATCTTTTCAGATGCTCAGCCAATTGATGATTGGTCATCTCATCTCGCGATTAAATGCGTGCCTTCATCTTTCACGCTTCACACTAGTCACAGTCCCGGGGCAAGTAAAGGGCCGCCAACTGGCTAGGATTCCACATCGGCAATTCCAAATACTCTGGTTGTTCCCGCAAGCGATGGCGCATATACTCTCGCCGATTCGCCGGACGAAGAAATCATGATTGCCTCCATTTATTTCGTTTTTCTCATCGGCGTACTCTTGCCGGCGCTTTGCGTCCGCGGATATTTCAAATTAAAGGCCGGTGCGCGATTCCCTCAGAAATCTGCTTTTCATAGGCAGACTCTGCTCATGCACGCCTTCATGCTCCTCTTGGCATATTTCACCTGGCGGACCATAGGCATCGGCCAATACATTTTCCCGCGCCCCGCCGTCACCTGGAAACATGTCGCCGCAGGTTTTGTCATTCTCATCGTTCTCCTGGCATTTATGTATCCACAATGGAAAATCAATTCCGTACGCAAGCGCGAGCGGACTTACCGCCGCATGCCAACCTCGTCGGGCGAAATGCCCATGTGGATTGTTATCAGCATTTCAGCCGGCGTGATTGAGGAGGTCGTCTATCGTGGCGTTCTGCTGCAAATCCTGTGGTTTTGGCTGGACAATTGGTGGGCGGCCGTTTTCCTTTGCGCGCTTGCGTTCGCGTTGGGCCACTCGATCCAAGGTATGAAGAGTGTAGTGATCATCTTCGTTATGTCGGTAATCTTCCACGGTCTGGTGCGATACACTGGCTCGCTTTATGTGGCCATGGCTGTTCACGCCATTTATGACGCGACCGCCGGATTCGCCTACCTTCATTTTTACAAGCAACTCCCCGCGCAGCCCGACGCGCCTGCCATCGCATCGCCCGCGTAGTATCAAAGCCGCCGCGCCACTTACTTTTGACGAGGCGTTCGGCTGATTACTGAGAGAAAATATTCCGACCTATGAGAATCGAAGCGCGAGCCCCCACGCGGATTGATCTCGCCGGAGCAACTCTAGACATCTGGCCGCTCTATTTATTCCACGAAGGCGCCGTCACCGTGAATTGCGCCGTCACACGGTACGCCAGCTGCGTGATTGAAACGCAGCCGCGCGCCAGCAAGCGCATCACTTTGGTTTCGCTCGACACTCAGCGCAAGGAAACTTTCGCATCACTCGGGGCCCTGGAAAAAGCCAAACGTTACCGCCTCCCCTTGCTTGCGCACCTGACCAAACTATTTTCACCAAGAGTCGGATTCACACTGACCACAGATTCCCTTGCGCCCGCCGGCGCGGGCATCGGGGGGTCCAGCGCCATGGCCGTAGCGATCTGCGCCGCGCTCGATCGCCTCGCGCACACCGGCCTCACCCGCGAGACCTGGATTCACATCAGCCGTGACGCCGAAGCCATAGTCATCCTTGTCCCCACCGGGACGCAGGATCATTTCCCCGCCGCATTCGGCGGAGTCAGCGCGATTCACCTTCGCGCGGGCGCCGTAATTCGCGAAGCAATCGCCGTGAATCCGGATGCGCTCGAAAGCCGCCTCCTTCTTTGTTACACAGGCAAGCCGCGCCAATCCGGAATCAACAATTGGGAAGTTTTTCAGGCGCACATAAATGGCGATAAACGCATCTGGCACAACCTGGAAGAGATTTCCGTCATCGCTCAACAGACTCGTGTGGCCCTGCAGCGTGCCAATTGGACGGAACTGGGCCGACTGGTCCGCGAAGAGTGGAGTTTCCGCCGCCGCAACCTCCCCAGTATTTCCACTCCCGTGATTGATGGCATCATTTCCGCGGCACGACGCAACGGCGCGCTCGCGGGAAAAGTCTGCGGCGCAGGAGGCGGCGGGTGCGTCGCGCTCCTGATTGATCCCGGCGCGCGCAAGCGCGTCGAAGCAGCGGTGTCCGCAGCCGGCGGTGAATTACTTCCTTTTCAAATTGACCGCCACGGTGTCCGCGTTATCATGAAGCGCTAGCGCGCCGTCAAGGGTTTTTTCTTTTGCGGCGCTGGGCGGAAATTGTCCCGACTTCGTCGGGAGCCCAGCAGCTTTCTTTTCCATTTCAAAATGCCCGCTCCCTCGCAACCGCCTCCACCCAGTCCTAATCGGCCTCAGCGCCCGCTCACTTGGGCCGAGCGCGTCTTCCTGGGTCAATCCCCCCACATGCGTCCAATCTATAAAATTGTCCTCTTTGTCCTGCTAGTTCTTGTCCTCAACATTGAAGTAGGCAGCTTCGTATTTACATTCACATCAGACCTGCCGCTCTGGTACAGATTTTTCTGGAGCTCCCTCGCTCTCGCAATCACCTTCTTTCTTCTCAGTTGGGTTTTCCTTCGCGTCGCCGACGGTCGGCCCTTCTCTGCGCTCGGCCTCACCTTTCGCCGCGGTTGGGGCAGGGAATTGGCTCTGGGCTTCGCCCTTGGCGTCACACTGCAGCTTCTCGTGCTGGCCGCTCTGCTGGCTGCCCGCTCGATCCATTATTCCGCCGGCGACGCCATCAATCTCCATTTCCTGCGCCAGATTGGGGCGAACGCCGCATTATTCGCGCTGGCCGCCGCTGTCGAAGAGCTCGCCTTCCGCGGCTACGCCTTCCAACGCTTAATTGACGCAGTTGGGACTCCCATGACATTGGTGGCCTCTGCCGTCTTGTTCGGTCTCGTCCACCTATGGAATCCAGGCGCCACTTTGTTCTCCACGCTCAACACCATTCTCGCGGGATTGCTTCTGGCCATCCCCTACATCCGCACCCGCTCTATGTGGATGCAAATCGGTTTGCACTGGTCCTGGAACCTCACTATGGCCACCGTCGTTTCGCTTCCCGTGAGCGGCATCAACTTCGGCCCCAATCTTTTCATCCCTCAAGAATCGGGTCCTGCCTGGCTTACTGGAGCTGATTACGGGCCTGAAGGAGGCGCGGTCGTCACCATAGTCTCCGTCGCGGCAATCGCCTGGCTCCTCCGGACTCGCCAATTGACCCCTTCCCCTGCCGCCCCGGAAGATTTACAATAGAGGCTCGGCAGCGACTTATGAATTGCCTTTCTCTACTTGCGGCGAGCTCCCTTCTTCTGTTATCTGCCGCAGACAACCCCCAGGGCCTGCCATGGCGCTCGAATTCGGCCCCTCAGCCTGGCGTGCTCGCCGGGGTCAAGATGCCCTTATACCCATTCATGAACCCTCCTGATCAATCCCAGACGCCAGGGCAAACTCAACCGGGGAATCAGACTGCAGGCCAGGCCCAGAACCAGTCTCCCGATGTCGCCGGTAACAAGTCCGATGGCCGGCTCAAGCCCGCGTCGGAACTCTCCCTGGTCCGGTTCGTGGACGGCGAGTTCGCGCACGCGGTCAGGTCAATCCCGGGAGGCAAGGAAGGCTTGATCCTGTATCCCAATAAGAATTTCGACGACCAGGCGCTTCAGAGGGCTTTGAGGATTCATGGCGCCGCGGAAAATCCCGGCGATCCCGTGCAGGTCACCGCGCTAAAATTTCAAAAGACAAAAATCGAAGTTTCCATCAACGGCGGCGGAAAGAAAAAGTGGAATTGGCGCCAGCACATCGATATCGGCATCATCGGCCTCCCCTCGGCCACGACCACGGCCAACGACGGCAGCAATGGCCCAGACGGGACTTATGTAGGCTGCACGGTGATTCTCGATTTCGGACGCCCCGTTCCCGACATGACGCCCGATGACCTGAAAGCCTATCTCGCCAACGTGCTCGACTTTTCCAAAGAGCGCTCTGCGGCCGTGCAATGGGTGCAGACTCTACCGCCCGACGTGCAAAAGGCGATCACCGAAAAGAAGCCCATCGTCGGAATGACCCGCGAAATGGTGGAAGCCGCCATCGGCAAGCCCGATAGAAAAGTCCGCGAACGCA
>DATNHU010000170.1:0-8102 GCA_035604795.1 Candidatus Limnocylindrales bacterium | reverse complement strand
AAGCACCTCACGCGCAGCGAATCGGAATCGGTGATGGAGGAATTGCTGACCGGCCACCTCACCGACGAGCAGATCGTTCAATTGCTTTCTGCGTTGCGGGACAAGGGCGAGTCGGTTGATGAATTGGTGGGCTTCGCCACGGTAATGCGCCGCCACGCGAAGAAAGTTTTCGCCGAGCAGCGGATTCCCGCCAGCGAATTGGTCGATACCTGCGGAACGGGAGGCGCTTCCCGCGGCACATTCAATATTTCCACCGCCGCGGCATTTGTGGCTGCGGGCGCGGGCGTCCGCGTGGCGAAGCATGGCAACCGCTCGTACACCTCGCGCAGTGGCTCGGCCGACGTATTGGAAGCTCTCGGCGTGCGCGTGGATTTGGCTCCCGATCGAGCGGGCGCCGCCATCGAGCAAATCGGCATCGGCTTCCTCTACGCTCCGGCGGCACACAGCGCCGCGCGTTTCGCCATTCCCGCGCGCCGCCGCATAGGCGGGCACACGGTTTTTAACTTATTGGGCCCGCTCACGAACCCAGCGGGAGCGGGAGCGCAGGTTCTCGGAGTGTTTGCCGCAAAATGGGTTGAGCCGATGGCGCGCGCTTTAGCCGAGCTCGGCTCCCATCACGCATTCGTCGTGCACGGTGACGACGGGCTGGGTGAAATCTCGCTCAGTGGCGGAACCCTTGTCGCCCAGGTCCGTGGCCAGGAAGCTGGGCCGCCTATTGTAAACATGCTTCACATCACGCCGGAGGATTTTGGCCTCGAGCGCGCTCCATTGGAGCAGCTTGTTGGCGGCGATCCCGGACAAAATGCCGCCATTCTGCGTGCGATTCTGGAGGGTGAACACGGCCCGCGGCGCGACATTGTTGTCGCCAACGCCGCCGCTGCCATTGTTGCCGCCGGACGCGCGGCCGGCTTCCGCGAAGGCGCGCAGCTCGCCAATAAATCCATCGACTCGCGCGGAGCATTCGACAAACTTCTCGCTCTTATCGAATTCACCAACCGCTGATCCCGGGAAAGCCTTGATTTCTTCCGAGAACGAATTTTGCCAAGGGATCTACATCCTCAATTCCGGGGCCAGTCTCTGATACGCCACATGCTCATATTGCGGCGCTTGGCCTGGCGCAAAAATCGTTAAAATATCTTGAAGCGGTCAAGCCCGCATCCAAAGAACGCACTCTCCGGAGGGTATAAATGAATTCACGCAAATTGACTGGAATCATTGTGATTGCAGTAGTGCTCTGCGTATTCGCTGCAGCCCACATTACCAATGCCGCGCAGGTTGACTTTTTCCTGAAGGTCACCGGCACCCAGCAGGGACAGTTCAAGGGCGAAGGGTCCACAGGAAGCACAAGCCTGATTCCTGCTGCGCAATTCAAGTATCAGGCCACCGCGTCTCAAGATGCCGCCGCAAAGACCTCGGACCGGGCAACTGCGGCGCCTGTTGGTCGGCGCGTGCACAGCTCCATAACGATTGTAAAGGAGATCGGAGCGGCCTCGCCGATGTTCGCCAAGGCGCTGAGCAGCAACGAAGTTCTTCGCTCGGTGGATATTGAATTCGTGCACCCAGGGCCCGCTGGCGCTCCCGAAATTTACAAGACCATGCACCTGACCAACGCTATCATCTCCTCGATCCGGCAACTCCCAGGCAATGGCAAGTCCAAGCTGGAAGAAATCACCTTCATCGTGCAGCCAGTAGCGATTGAAGTGATGGCCAAGAATGGCAACAAGACGGCGATAGACGATTGGCTTGCTTCTAAGTAAAGACCAAACAAATCCCTTGGGAACGCAAGGCGGACGCCAACTGAGCGTCCGCCTTTTTTATTCCTGGTTTCGTAGACAATGGACCGCGTAGAAAAACGCGGCGATGGAAAATATCGCGAAGCACGCTGCTTCCAATGTCACTTGGCGCGGCTCGCCCATTCCGATGGAGGCGTACCGCAGGAAATCCACTTCCCAGGTAACAGGATTGGCCAGCGCGATGGCGCGGAACCAGCGCGGCAAGGGCGCCAGGGGATAAAACATCGAGCTGGCGAACAGGAATACGAAATAAAATATGGATGTGACGCTGTTGAATACATCGTTGCGCCGGATCTTCAGTGCGAACACCGAATAAAAGAAAAACCATCCCGCGGCGCCAGCCACCACGCCGGTCGCAAGCAACGGAAACAGGTGTGGGCGCAACTGCACTCCCAGGAGAACGTGGCCCAAGGAAATAGCGATCAACGCCTGCAGCACCGCGATGAAAAGATTGAACAGGCTCTTGCCCACCAGATACTGCGAGCGGCTGAGCGGGTAGGTAAGCATTTCGTAGAAAATTCCGTTGTCGCGGTCCAGAAAGAATGACCAGGAGGTATTCGACGCGATTCCAAAGCTGGCCATGCCCAACGCGCCGGCCAGGAAAAACGAATTGTAATCCGCTCCTGGCATGGAGACAGGCCCACCCAATCCATAATTCACGCCCACGCCGAACACAAGGATGTAAAACAGCGGGTAGCACAGGTCCCACAGAATGAACGTGAAGTTGGTCGCGCGGATGCGCGCTTCGCGGTTCAGGACGGCGAAAATGGCTCGCATGGACTAGGCTCCCTTCTTTGTGAGTTCGATGAAAATGTCTTCCAGGCTCGCGCCGGAAAGCTCCACGTGCAGCAAATGGCCGCGGCGCGAAAGTTTTGACGCCCATTCAAGCACGTCGGCCTCATCCGCTTTCACCGCGACCTCCAGCGTGTTGGCGGTAATTTTCTGCCTGATCGGTCTCAAGTGTGCGAGTTCCTCCTCAATTCCATCCGGAACGCGATCGAATGTCATCGCTACTTCGTACACTCCGGCGGAGAGCATTTTCAGCGTTGGAACATCTCCGCGAGCTACTTGTCGCCCGTGATTCATGATCAGGATGTCGTCGCACAGCTCTTCTGCTTCGCTCAGGATTTGCGTCGTGAGCACAATCGTCCGCCCGCGGCGCGCCTCTTCCCGGAATGCCTCCATCACTTCGCGCTTCAACAGCGGGTCCATCCCGGTGGAAAACTCGTCCAGAAACAGAACTGGAGTTGGGGTCATGAAAGCCTTAGCCACTTGCACCCTGCGCTTGTAGCCGCCGCTCAAATCTTGCACTTTGCGATCTGCCTGGTCGGTCAGGCCAAAGCGTTCCATCGCCTCGCCGGCGCGGACCCGCGCAGTTCGCCGGTCGAGGCCGTGGAACTGCGCGAAGGTGAGCAGGTTGCCACGCACGCTGAGAAAAAGATCCACTGCTGTTTCCTGCAATACCACGCAAATGTTCCGGCGCACCTCGAGCGGATGGGTGGAAACGTCAAATCCCATTACTTGCGCCCGGCCACCCGTGGGACGCACCAGAGTGGTCAACATTTTCAGCGTGGTCGTTTTGCCCGCGCCGTTTGGGCCCAGCAATCCGAAAATACTTCCGCGCGCGACTGTGAAGGACATTCCATCCACGGCGCGCACGCTCTCTCCCGGGCGGAAGAATCCCCGTGGAGCGTAAACCTTCACAAGATTTTCAACCTCCAATGCGAAATCGGTCATCGCTCGATTCCTGGACCCCGCACAGGGCCTGCAAATATTTGGGGAAAGCCGCCAATCCGCGGCCAGGGAAATCTATAATGTTCGCTTTGAAACAGGTACCATCCAAAACGGATGGCGAGTGAAACGGGAGGTCCTTCCGGACCTACTTACGGGGGGTCATTGTGATAGCCATAGGCATTTTGCTCCAGCTGATTGTTTCGATAGCGTATCCGGTGAACGCACGGATGTCAAATTCGGCGCTGGAGGATAACGCTGCGCATAGCGCACGTGAAATCCGAGCGTGGCGCGAGTCAAATGAAACTCGCGTGATGGGGGAGCTGCGCGCGCTGCTCTCCATTCCAAACTTTGCTTCGGACACGCCAAACATTCAGCGCAACGCGACCAGACTTGTGGAGATGTTGCATGCTCGCGGATTCGAGACGCAATTACTGCCAGTCGAAGGGCGCGGCCCCGTCGTCTTTGGCAAGCTCGCGACATCCGGCGCGAAGCGCACGGTGATTTTCTATATGCACTACGATGGCCAGTCGGTTGACCCTGCTACGTGGACGGGCACCAAGCCATACGAACCCGCGTTGCGTGATGCCCCATTTGAAACAGGAGGCAAGCTCATTCCCTTCCCGGGCGCCGGCGAGCGATACCAGGACGACTGGAGGCTTTACGCCCGCTCCTCCGGGGATGACAAATCGCCCATCGTCGCGCTGCTCGCGTCCATCGACGCTTTGAATGCGCGAAAGATTCCGCTGGGCGTTAACGTGAAAGTTGTCTTCGATGGCGAAGAGGAAGGTGGTTCTCCACATCTAGAGCAAACTCTAATGGCCCATCGCGATCTGCTCGGCGGCGACTTATTGATTAATGGCGACGGTCCCGTGCATCAGTCGGGGCGGATGCAGGTGCTCTTCGGGAACCGCGGGATTGTCAGCGCGCAGATTACTGTTTATGGCCCGTTGTATTCGTTGCACAGCGGGCATTATGGCAACTGGGCGCCAAATCCGGCGCTGCGCTTGGCGCAATTGCTGGCCTCGATGAAAGAGGATGATGGCCGCGTGCGCATCGCCAATTTTTATAATGGGGTTGAGCCGCTCGGCCCGACCGCGCTGAAAGCGTTGCAAGGAATGCCCGCCAACGAAGCAGACCTCGAACACGATCTGGCCATCAACCATCCTGACGGTGATGGGAAAAAACTCGTCGAGCTGCTGACCCAACCCTCGCTGAACATTGATGGATTGCGCAGCGAGGACGTTGGCGCACAATCCCGCACCGTAATCCCCGAGCGCGCCATGGCCACGGTGGATATGCGGCTGGTGAAAAACATTACGCCGGAAACTCAATTTAGCTGGCTGTTGGCCCACATCCGCGCACAGGAATACTTTGTGACGGCAAACGAACCGACGGTGGAGGAACGCCGCACGCACGCTAAAGTGGCGCGTGTTGAGATGACCCGCGGGAGCTACCCCGCTTCACTTACGTCCATGGATTTGCCGGTGTCTAAGTCATTGATGGAAGTGGTTGACTCGGCCGTTGGCGGTGGCTTGGTGAAAATGCCCATCGTGGGTGGCAGCTCGCCAATGTATATCTTCGAGAATCTCGGACTGCCAGTGATCAACGTACCCATCGTCAATTACGACGACAACCAGCACAGCCCCAACGAAAATCTGCGCATCGGATATTTTTGGCGCGGGATGGAAATCTATGGCGCGATTCTGGCAAACTTGCAATGGTGATTCGGGAAAGTGCTTCTCAGTTCAGGGAAAGAAAATTCCGCAGGAGGTCTTTTCCCGGGCCTGTGAGCACGGATTCGGGATGGAACTGCACTCCTTCGATCCGCAGGTTGCGATGGCGCAAACCCATAATCGTGCCGTCCGCAGTTTCAGCAGAAATTTCCAACGTGCGAGGAAGTGATTTCCGCTCGACGATGAGCGAATGATAACGCGTGGCCGTAAAAGGTTTTGCCAAACCGCGGAAAACCGTTTTGCTGTCGTGAAACACTTCGCTCGTCTTGCCATGAAGAATCGACTTGGCACGCACCACTCGCCCGCCAAATGCTTCTCCGATCGCCTGATGCCCCAGGCAAACGCCGAGAATGGGAATTTCCCCGGCAAAGCGTCGAATCAGCTCGATGCAGATTCCTGCTTCCCGCGGGGTGCACGGCCCCGGCGAAATCACGATGCGCTCCGGCTTTCGCCGCGCAACTTCATCGAGCGTGATTTTATCGTTGCGGCGGACCTCCAACTCGCATCCCAGTTCGCCCAGATACTGCGCCAGGTTGTAAGTGAAGGAATCGTAGTTATCCAGCAGAAGAATCATTTTCGTGAAAGCTCCACGATTAAATACTAACTACAGACATCAACCTTGTCATCTCGACTGTTACTCTTCCCCGCCGTGCGCCAATTCAATCGCGCGAAACATGGCCTTCGCCTTGTTCAGCGACTCCTGGTACTCCTTCTCGGGAACCGAATCGGCCACCAATCCACCGCCAGCCTGAATATGCGCGACTCCATCCTTTACTACTAGCGTGCGAATCGCGATGCACGAATCCAAATTGCCCGCAAAATCGAGATACAAAATCGATCCGCCGTAGATCCCGCGCCGGGTGGGTTCCATTTCATCGATAATTTCCATCGCTCTGACCTTCGGCGCGCCGGAAAGAGTCCCCGCAGGAAAACAGGACGCGAGCGCGTCGAAGCAATCCACACCCGCGCGAAGTTTGCTGTGAAGACTCGACACCAGATGAGATACGTGCGAGTAGCGCTCGATGAACATCAATTTCTCCACATGCACGGAACCATATTCCGAAACGCGCCCGAGATCGTTGCGGCCCAGGTCCACCAGCATGATATGCTCGGCGCGCTCCTTGGGATCGGCAAGCATTTGCGCATCGAGTTTCTGGTCTTCCTTATCGTCGCGCCCGCGAGGATGTGTCCCTGCAATCGGACGGTAATACGCGTCGCGCCCGCGCACTCGCACTAACATTTCGGGTGACG
Source organism: Candidatus Limnocylindrales bacterium (assembly GCA_035604795.1). Taxonomy (GTDB): domain Bacteria; phylum Acidobacteriota; class Terriglobia; order Acidiferrales; family UBA7541; genus DASTCZ01. The sequence continues at coordinate 1,591 of DATNHU010000170.1, read as the reverse complement.
CGCCCGCCACGGCCATATCGCCAAGCTTGAGGTAGTACATGTAGGGCGAAGGGTTCACCACACGCAGCGAGCGGTACACCTCGAACGGATCGATTTGGATCGGCGCGTCAAATCGCTGACTGAGCACCACCTGAAAAATATCTCCCGCCCGGATGTATCCCTTCGCCTTGCGCACTCCGGCCAGGTATTTGGCCTTGGACATGTTTGGTTTGAATCGCGGCTGCTTTTTTTTGCCGCGCTCGCGGCGGCGCGGGTTTTCAATATCAACCGGCTGATTGAGCACGCGCCGATGTGCGCCAATTTCCCGGACAGCGGCGTTGTACTTTGCGCGCAGGCCGCCGGGCCCGCCCGTGTACACGTTGCGCACGATCCACATGCGATGCTGCACGTGGTCAAACACCACCAGCCCGAGGAAAAACATCATCACGGAATCGTCCAGCCCCAGGTCATCTCGGCCCGTGTCCGGAATGCGCTCGAACTGCCGCACCATGTCGTATGCGAAGTAGCCGATGGCTCCGCCCACCAGCGGCGGAAGTCCTGTCACACGCGCGGGCTGGTAGCGGGCGGTGAGCTTGCGCAGAAACTCCATGGGCTTGGCATATTCCAATTGCACGCGGCCCGCGGACTCAACGATGCACGCGCCCTTGCGGAATCGAAACACTTCAGCCGGATTCGCCCCCATGAAAGTGTACCGGGCGATTTTTTCGCCACCCTCAATGCTTTCGAGCAAGCAGGCATAACGGGCGTCACGCGACAGCCGGAGATAAGCGGAGACTGGAGTGAGCAGATCCGCGTGCACGGTTTCATACACGGGCACCAGATTCCCCTGCTTTGCCAGCCGGCAAAACGTTTTGAAGTCAGGCTGAATCATTTTCCGACCAAAAGCACTCTTCTAGTTGTGTTCGCGCCGCAAAGTGGCCAACACGACCCGGCGCATGATTTCCGCGGGAGCGCGTTCACCCATCCAGATTTCCCACTGAGCAATTCCCTGTGCCAGAAACATTTCCACTCCGGAAACCGTTTCAATGCCGCGCCGCCGCCCCAGTTTCAAAAGCGGCGTATCCATTGGGCGGTAGATCATGTCCATGACCACGCGGCAATTCAATTCGTCGGTACGAAGTGGCGTGCCGTCGCCTGAATGCATGCCCACGGGCGTGGCGTTGATGATCGCGTCGAAGAATTCTTTCTTCATTCGACGTCGGGCAATCGCTTCCCCACCGACTTCGCGGGCCAGCGAACTGGCGCGGGATTCTCGCCTGGCTGTAATGCTAACCAATGCTCCAGCTTCGGCAAGCGCGAACGCCGCGGCTCGTGCGGCTCCTCCCGCCCCTAAAATCAGAACGCGGCTGCCTGCCAATTGCACATGCCGCTCAAGCGCGCGCAAGACGCCAACGTAATCTGTATTGTATCCGTATAGCCGCGAATCACCTCGAACTACCACTGTGTTCACGGCTCCGATCCGCTCAGCCAGGGGATCGCAATCCTTCAGATGCCGAATGATTGCCCGCTTATGCGGAAGCGTTACCGCAAATCCCGCCAAGCCGAGCGAATCGCGCGACACGAGAAAATCTCGAAGGTCGCGAACGAGGAA
>DATNHU010000169.1:0-3596 GCA_035604795.1 Candidatus Limnocylindrales bacterium | reverse complement strand
AGTGTTTGGGCTGCTGGCGATCATCTTCAAGGTAATGGAAGACGCGGGCTGGATGCGACCGGACTTCTTCGGAGTCGGGCCGGGAATCCTTGGAGGAATTACAGCCAGCGCCTGGATGGGCGTGATCATGTTTATTCTGCTGGCCTCATCGCTCTTCGTTTTTGCGCGTAAAAAACTCGAGTAGTAAACACCTACTTTTGACAGAGCGCGGCTCCCCTCATAGACTGTAAATGCATGGGCATGGAATCCCGCAATTACGGATATCGATTCCGCTTCGGTGGCGGGGGCGGGAGCATGATCACGCCCGCCATCAAGACCCTGCTGATTACGATGACTGCTGTCTTCATTGGGCAGACGATCGTTGGTCTGGAATTCGGCAGCGAGGGGACAATTTGGGTTTACAAAACCCTCGGGCTTGTCCCCGGCTTGGCAGTGTTTTGGGGGTACATCTGGCAGCCGTTTACTTACATTTTTCTTCATGGCGGGCTCTGGCACCTGCTGATCAATCTTCTGGTTCTGTGGATGTTCGGCTGCGATCTGGAGCGCAACTGGGGCCAGCGGCGGTTTTACACCTACTTTTTCACATGCGGTGTGGGCGCGGGGCTCATCGTCATCGCTGCTGAACTTATGCCCATGCTCTGGGGGCGCGCGCCTTCTGGGATTCCGACCATCGGCGCTTCAGGAGCGATCTACGGCGTGCTGGTTGCCTGCGCGGTTCTTTTCCCCGACCGGCAGATCTGGTTGATTCCATTTCCCGTGACGCTTTCCATGCGCGTGTACGTTTCGATCATGGTGGCCATCGAGTTCTTCAGCGAGTTGAGTTCCGGGACGGGCGACAGCGTCAGCCATATCTGCCACCTGGGCGGAATCGTGATTGGATACATATACCTGCGCCGCGGATCATTTTTCTTCAACATGCGCAACGGGGTTTCGGATTGGAAGCAGCGCCGGTTGCGGCGGAAGTTCAAGGTGTATATGCAGCGGCGCGACGGCGATCCGCCTTCGCGTCCTGACCGCTGGGTAAACTGAGTTCCCTCTCAAAGCTAATTATTTTTTCTTGCTCGCGATGGCGTGTAGCTTTATGAAGTTGGTGTTGCCTCGGGAGCCGAGCGGGATTCCCGCCACGATGCCCACGACGTCGCCGCGAGAGGCCAGGCCTTCCTCGAGGAGGCGTTTTTCCGCGAGCAGCGCCAGGCCATTGATATCGCGGACGCGGGCAATGCTCCGCGGCAGGACTCCCCAAAGCAATGCCAGCCTGCGCCGCGTTTCGCCAAAGGGCGTGAAGGCCACAATCGGCGGCTGCGGACGATACTGCGAGATGAGCCTCGCCGTCGAGCCGGTCTCCGTGAAAACCGCGATGGCCTTCAAATCCAATTCTTCTGAAGCGTGACAAATCAATTCCGCGGTGGTCTCCGCGACATTGCATTGCGCGGGCTGCGGATGCTGGAAACTTGCCACGCTCGATTCCGCTTCGCGAATAATCCGGTCCATCATCTGGACAGACTCGATGGGATATTTCCCGCGCGCGGTTTCGCCGGAAAGCATGAGCGCATCGCTGCCATCGAGGACGGCGTTGGCAACGTCGGATGCTTCGGCGCGAGTGGGGCGCGGATTTTCTGTCATGGATTCGAGCATTTGCGTGGCGGTGATGACCGGCAGCCGCGCGTCGCGCGCCCGCGCAATGATCTGCTTCTGCAAAACGGGCACCGCCTCGGGACTCATCTCCACGCCCAGGTCGCCGCGCGCCACCATCACGCCATTGGAGACAGCGAGGATGGCGTCCAGATTTGCGATGGCCTGCGGCTTTTCAAGCTTGGCGATGATGGGCGTGTCGGCGCCCGCTCTCTTGATGGCGCGGCACGCGGCCTCTACATCCTGCGGGCGGCGGACGAAACTGACGGCGACGTAGTTTACGCCGTGCTTGAGAGCGAAGGCCAGATCGTCATAATCCTTGGGCAAAAGCGAGGGGACTCTCAATTCGGTGCCCGGGAGATTGATGCCCTGGTGCTCGCCAAGCTCGCCGCCGTTTACCACTTCACAGACGACTTCATTCCTGCGCACGGATTGCACACGCAATTCAATCAATCCATCGGCGAGCAGGACGCGGCTGCCGCGGCGGACTTCGTGGGGCAATGGCTTGAACGATGTGGAGACGCCGGATGCGTCTCCCAGGCGGCCGTCGGTGGAAATTGTAAAATGCTGGCCCGCGCGAAGCATGACTCGTGTGCCGTTCCCAAGGGCGCCGGTGCGAATTTTCGGGCCACCGAGATCGGCAAGAATGGCGATGGGTTTTTGAAGCCTTCCGGATGCCGCGCGCAGGCGCGCGATGGTCCTCGCGTGCCAATCGTGCGAGGCATGAGAGAAGTTGAGCCGCGCCACGTCCATTCCTGCGCGCAAGAGCCGTTCAATCAGCGCGGCGGAGTCGGTGGCCGGGCCGAGGGTGCAGACGATTTTGGATCGGCGGAACTCCATGTGGATGGCCAGGGGAACAGATTACTGTTTCCGAGCGACGAAATCATTCACGATACGCGAATAAAACTCGATCCCTTTGCGGAAGGAATCGATAGGGATGCGCTCATCGTCGGCGTGAAAACGCAGATTGTCCTCATCAGTGAGCGGAAAGGGAAGCAGACCGTAGGCCTGCACGTTGTGAAGGCGGAGCTGTGCGGAATCCGTGGAAAAGGGACTCAGATAGGGCACAACCGCTGCGCCCGGGAAGGCCTGCGCGCTCACGCGTTCGATGGAATGGTAGAGGGGCGAATCGAGCGAGGAGGGCGGCGAGGGCACACCCTGATCAGGCGCGACCTCAAATCTAATTTGCGGATCGTTTACAAGTTTCTTCAGATCGGGCAAAACATCATTGAGGGAATCGCCTGGCAAAAGCCGGACGTTCAGATTGGCGCGAGCCTCGGAAGGGATCACGTTGGCGCGGACTCCAGCCGTAAGCATGGTAGGGGAAACCGTGTCCCGTAACATGGCGTTCCAAATAAGACTCATCTCGGAGATGCGTTTGTCGGCCAGGCTGCGGCGCTCGGGCATTTCCAGAGCGCGAATCCATTTAGAGGTTTCGTCGTCTTCCACCTTGGTGAGTTGCTCGAAATAGCGCTCCACAACAGATGTCATTTTCATGGGCGCCTGGTAAGCGCCGATTTTTGCAATGGCCGCTGAGAGATGGACGACCGCGTTGTCGGGGCGCGGCTGAGAAGCGTGGCCCGAAGTGCCCGTGGCGATGACGGTCACATTGATGGGGACTTTTTCGGCGGTTTGTATGCCGACGTAGAGCACCTTGCCGTTCTTCATGATTACGGGGCCGCCTTCGTTCAAAGCGAAGCCGGCGGCGATTTTGTCCCAATATTTAGCGATGACGACCTTGAGGCTGCTGTCTCCGAACTGCTCTTCGTCATCGTCGGCGAGGAAAATGACGTCGCGGTCGAGTTGCGTGTTGGCGCGCTTGAGCGCAACGATTGCGGCCAGGTTGGCGATGACCAGGCTTTTGTCGTCAATTGTGCCGCGGCCGTAGAGGTACCCGTCTTTGGAGATTGCGGCAAAAGGGTCCACCGTCCACTTTTCGCGGGTCACGCCGACGACGTCCAGGT
>DATNHU010000168.1:0-4064 GCA_035604795.1 Candidatus Limnocylindrales bacterium | reverse complement strand
CGCGAAAATTGTCCATGAAAATAGTAGCCGGGCTAACGAGCTGGTGCACCTCCACAAACCTGGAGGAGGAACAGTTGACGCTGACGACGAACTCAGCGGATCGGTTGCCCGATTTGTTGCGCCACCTGGTTTTAGCGGGCGCGGATGTTTATGAATTTACGCCAGAGAAACTCTCGCTGGAGGATTTGTTCGTGAGGATCATGGGCGAGGATCGGGGATTGTGATGGGTCTTTGGATCATGGCGGAAATCACATTTCGCGAGGCGGCGCGGAGAAAAATCCTTTGGACCGCGCTGATTGCCGGAATCGGGTTTCTCGCGGTGTACGGCCTGGGTTTGCACATGCAGATTGCCGAGTTTAATGGGCGCAATGTTGCGCCATTCCTGCGCTATCAAATCCTGAGCAGCATGATGATGATTGGGCTTTACACCGTGGATTTACTTGCGGTGGTGATGACCATCCTGACCTCCATCGATACGATCTCCGGAGAAATCACATCGGGCACGATTCATGCGATTGCCATGAAGCCGATTAGCCGCTGGCAAATATTGATGGGGAAGTGGACAGGGTTCGCGGGAATGATCGCGGGCTACGTGGTCATTATGTTCGGCGGGACTATTGCTGTCGGATACTGGCTTGGCGGGGTGGCGCCACAGAATCCGATCCGTGGCGGGCTCTTTGTATTATTGGAATGTCTGCTGGCGCTGACAGTGACCCTTATGTTCGGCACTTGGTTTTCCACTTTGACGAATGGAGTGATTGTGCTGGGCCTGCACGGGCTGGCTTTCATGGGTGGGTGGATGGAGCAAATGAGCGGGTTCACGCAAAGCACGAAGCTGGTAATGGTGGGTGTGATTTCGAGTTTGATTATGCCGAGCGAGTCGGTATGGAGGCGAGCGGCGTATGAAATGCAATCGCCGCTGGCCGGATCGCTGCAGTTCACGCCCTTTGCGGATGTGTCGGTGCCGAGCATGACCATGATTGGATACACGTGCGTTTACCTGATCTTTGCCATGGCCATTGCGATTTATCACTTCCACTCGCGGGACCTGTAGAAAAACAGCTTTCAATTGCACAAGACCTTGCGGCGATTTCCTGAGAAAGTGCGCGGGCAGCGGCCAGCCGGAAGGATTGTGTCAATTCTGATAGAATCGGCGCTTTAACGGCACACGAGGTGCTTTTCAATATGGTTTCTGAAGGATTTGCATCCGCGCGGATTGAGCCGCGACACGATTGGACACTCACTGAAATAGCTGAGACTTATACTTTGCCTCTGCCTGAATTGACCTTTCGCGCCCAGCAAGTTCATCGCGCATTCCACGCGCCGGACCTGGTGCAGACTTGCCGGTTGCTTTCGATTAAGACAGGCGGGTGCCCGGAAGATTGCGGATATTGTCCGCAGAGCGCGCACTATTCCACGGGACTGGAACGCGAGTCCTTGATGAATCCAGAGACTGTGATTGCCGCGGCGCAGAAGGCGCGCTCGGAGGGGGTGACGCGTTTCTGCCTGGGTGCAGCGTGGCGGGAAGCGCCCGAAGGGCGCGAATTCGAGCAAGTGCTGGAGATGGTTTCGGGGATTGCGACCGAGGGGCTGGAAGTCTGCTGCACGTTGGGGATGTTGACTGAGGATCAGGCGCGCCGACTGGGCGAAGCGGGGCTCACCGCCTACAACCATAATTTGGATACCTCACCGGAATTCTATGGTCAGATAATTACCACGCGCGTTTACGATGACCGGCTGCGCACGCTGCGGGCAGTGCGCAAGGCGGGGATCACGGTTTGCTGCGGTGGAATTGTGGGCATGGGGGAATCGGAGCGCGACCGGCTGGGATTGCTGCATCAGCTGGCAATACTGAAGCCGCACCCGGAGAGCGTGCCCATAAATATGCTAGTGCGCGTGGAGGGCACTCCCCTGGCAGAGCAGCCGGCGCTTGATCCACTGGTGCTGGTACGAATGATGGCCACAGCGCGGATACTGATGCCGCGCTCGATGGTGCGGCTTGCGGCCGGGAGGCAGCAACTGTCGCGCGAGGCTGTGGTGCTATGTTTTATGGCGGGAGCGAATTCAATTTTTGTTGGGGAGCGGCTGCTGACCACTCCCAATCCAGGGCCGGATGAGGACGCGCAGCTGCTCGAAGAACTCGGCATGCGGCCGATGGAATCCCATGTCGAATGAGGGCCATCGCAGAAAATCTGATTTATTGAATCAAGCTCTCGAAGCTGAGTTGGGCGAGCTCGAGGACCGCGACGAACTGCGCTCTCTGGAGATTCCCACCGGTATCAATCTCTGCTCGAATGATTACCTCGGGCTTTCGACGCATCCCGCGCTGAAGCAGGGGGTGCTCGAAGGTGTGGCGCGCGCTGAACGCATGGGGTCAACCGGATCGAGACTGCTTGCGGGACACGCCCGCGAATGGAATGAGCTGGAGGAGGAGTTTGCGGCGTTTGCTGGGACCGAGGCCGCGCTTTTCTTCACTTCGGGTTATGCGGCGAACATCGGCCTGCTGACTTCCATTCTCGGGCGAGGCGACACGATTTTTTCGGACGCGTCGAACCACGCCAGTTTGATTGATGGCATGAGGCTATCGGGCGCGGAAAAAATTGTGTACTCCCATGGCCGGCTGGATGCTTTTGAATTGGCGCTGCATGACCGAGTGGATCAGCCCGGAAGAAAAATAGTAGTTACTGAAAGCGTGTTTGGGATGGAGGGAGATTTCGCGCCGCTTGCGGAGATAAATGTTCTGGCGAAGCGATATGGGGCGGAGATGGTGGTGGATGAGGCGCAGGCCACGGGCGTGTTTGGTCCCGAGGGACGCGGGCGCGTTGCTCAACTTGGTTTGGAGGATGAGATTTTTGCAGTGGTCCACACTTGCGGGAAGGCGCTGGCAAGCGCCGGTGCATTTGTTTGTGGGAGCGCCACCCTGAAAAATTACTTAATCAATCGGGCGCGGACATTCTTGTTCACGACAGCGCTTCCGCCCTATTTTGCAGCGCAAGTGCACTCGGCACTGAAGTTGGCACGCGCAGCGGATGAGGAACGCTCCCGGCTGGCAATAATTTCCGAGCGGCTGCGGAACGAATTACAGATGATGGGGTGGGATATTGGCGCGAGCGCATCACAGATTGTTCCGGTGATGCTGGGAGAGAATGCGGAGGCGGTCCGCGTTGCCCGGGAGCTCGAGCGCAATGGATTCGCGGTACGCGCCATTCGGCCGCCCACGGTGCCCACGGGCACCGCTCGATTGCGCCTGTCGCTGACCAGTAAGTTGACGGACGCGGAGATTACGAAACTGGCGAGAGTGATGACTGCTCTTCGGGAAGATGCCGGGGAGGAAGTGGGCCGGCGCACGGCATCCGCAAGTGGGACTTGAAAAAATGCCAAACTTTAGAATAACTTGGGAAACGTAATGGCAAAACACTTCTTTGTTACCGGAACGGACACGGGAGTTGGCAAGACCATGCTTTCGGCGCTACTCTGCGCTGCGCTCGACGCCTATTACTGGAAGCCAATTCAAACAGGAACCGAGCAAGACTCGGACAGCCGCACGGTCGCGGAGATCGCGGAATTGCCGCCGCAGCGAATTATTCCCGAGGCCTATCAATTCGCTCCCGTAGTGTCGCCGCACCTGGCCTCGCGGTTGGCGGGAGCCCGCATCGAGCTCTCGAAGATTCAATTGCCTGCGGCGGCGCGAAATTCGGCGCTGATCGTGGAAGGCGCGGGTGGGGTGATGGTGCCCATCAACGAGCGTGAGTTAATGGTGGACTTGATGCGGCATCTTGCGCTGCCGGTATTGCTTGCCGCGCGAAGTTCGCTGGGCACGATCAATCACACGCTGCTTTCGCTGGCGGCGCTCCGCGCTGGCGGCGTGAAAGTTGCCGGAGTGGTGATGATCGGCAAGCTCAATGCGGAAAACCTGGATGCCATTGACCACTACGGCGAAGTCCGCGTCCTCGGAGAGATTCCTTGGATGGCTCAACTGAATCGGGCTTCTTTGCTGGAAATTTTCGCCACGCGGTTTGACCGGGGATTCTTTGTGCCCGTGGCGAAGCGGGCGGCGGGATCGT
>DATNHU010000167.1:0-3983 GCA_035604795.1 Candidatus Limnocylindrales bacterium | reverse complement strand
GTCAGCAGAAAATCCGGCAGCGTCTTCTGATGCGCCGGATCAATCTCCATCAAAATCACGTTCTCCGGATCATGCGACCCGACAATCGCCCGCCGCAGAAGCTCACGATAAGAGGAAGTCTCCAACCCGCTCAACAAATATTTGAGCCGCCCGGAAGCCGAGGTCCGAGGGCCGAGGTCTGAGGTCAGCTTTTCCAGCCCGTACGCATCGATGTACGCATCCGCCAGCGGCCCCTGATACGCATAGAGAGAAGGGAAGGCCTGCAACTCCACCAGCTTCGGCTGCAACTCGCCAGCAGCGTCCCGCACCAACCCAAAATCCACCTGCACAAACATCGGATGATCCGGCTCATTCGGAACCTTGAACTCCGCCGGAACCGCCTCATCCGACTTCGCGCGATACGCCGGTTTGTCGACCAATTGCCGAATCAGCGCCTGACCATCCGCCGCCATGCGATCAATCAGCGGCTTGGGGAAAAAGCAAGGCGTCTCCGACAGCCGAAACTGCACGTGCGTCCCGCAGACGTCATCGACCCGCCGCAAGAATGCCTGATACTTGTCAGGAGTAAATCGTTCGTTGAATTGCGCGCGCAAGGAGGGGATCATTTTGTCAGTGATCTGTCATCCTCAGCGTAGCAAAAAACGCCGACAAAGCCGGCGTTTCTTGCGAAGTCGAATGATCCCTATCGCAAGGTGGTCACTATTGGTTGTCATTCCGAGCGAAGCGAGGAACCTGCTGTTCGCCGGCAGCGCCGCAGCCCTACGCCTCCACCAAAAACTTCCCGTCCCGCATAATCTGCTCGTCATCCACCCAGATATTGAACTTCCGCCCCACCACATCAATGTGTGTGGTTGAATCCCAGTCCGCGCCGGTGTGCGCCCCATACGGATTCCCAAACGCAATGTGCACTCCGGGATATTTCTCGTCCTGCAGAATCTGTCCAATCACTTCCTTCAAATCGATGTTCGTCCCAATGGCAAACTCGCCCACGCGATCGCTATTCTCATCGGTGTGCGTATATTTCCAGAAGTCATTCTCCAATTCGCGATTTTCCGAATGCGCCTCAGTCAGCCGGTTTCCCTTCATGCGCACCGTCAGCGGATGCTCCTGCAGGTTGCCAAACTTCGCGCACAGATAGTCGCCCACCACGCCATCAATCACGAACGTCCCATTCACTTCACCCGGCGTCGTGAAAATTTCGCCGCCCGGCAGGTTGCCCCACTTTTCCGGCGTAATAATGCCGCTGGTCTTCAACCATTTGTAATTGGAATTCAAGTCCGCCGTCAGATCCGTGCCCGCGTCGGTCTTGGCGCGGATCTTTGACGCTTTGCGCACCATCTCGACCACTTTCTGGCTGAGCCGGTCCACCCGCCCAAAATCCGCCCGCATGCCTTCCAGCATGATCTGCCGGTTGATGTTCACCATGTGGGCGTGGCGAATCTTGCGCCGGTTCACCACGTCGGTCATCTGAATGCGCGACCGCAGTTCGTTGGTCTGCGCCTGCACCGCGAAAATCGAGACCTGGCTGCTTTCCAGATCGTCGAGAATCGGGCGCGGCAAATCCTTCAGCGGACGCTCCGCCAGTTCCTCAAGCACCCAGGCATGGTAAGGCGCGCCCAGCTTCTCCAGTTCGCGGACGATCGCCGCCGCAATCTCGATCGTGGCCTCGTCGGTGATCACGCAAACCTGTTCGTCCGGTTGCACGCGCAGGCAAACATTCACCGCGTTGAACGCCCCGGGCGTGTACTCAGGGTCAAACGGCATATTGAGGGTGCCCCACCCTTGTCGCGTTTTTTGCGACAGGGTGGGGATTTTGACGTGGTCTGAAGGATGGACTCGTTCCACAGGAATACTCATTACCCTACTTTTCGAACGGCAGCCGGCTCTTCTTCCAGTCCTGCCTCCGTCTCCTCAATGATGTAATCAACGACTTTCTTCAAATCGCCAGTCTGCTCAAACACGCGCAGCTGCCGGTCCGCCCCGCTGCCCTTTTCCAGAATCTCGTGGATGTAATTCAATTCCTCGCGCGACCCGAGTTCATCCACCACATCGTCCACGAATTCCAGATATTCATGAATCAAATCCCGCGCCGGCACTTCGATCTGCTTGCCGAAATCGATCATCTTGCCGTCGAGCCCGTAGCGCGCCGCCCGCCACTTGTTCTCCATGATCAGCGCGCGCCGGTACAGCCGGAATCCCTGGTTGGCCGTGTACAGCTTGTACAGCTTGGCCACGGTGGCCTGAATCAGCGCCGCCAGCGCGATGGTCTCGTCGGCCCGCATGGGGATGTCGCACACCCGGAACTCAATCGTGTTGAAAAATGGATGCGGCCGGATGTCCCACCAGATCTTCTTCGCGTTGTCGATGCAGTTGGTTTTGATCAGCAGCTTGATGAAATTGTCGTACTCGCCCCAGCTGGGAAAATAATCGGGAATATTGGTTCGCGGAAATTTGTCGAACACTTTGCCCCGGTACGATTTCAGCCCGGTGTTCATGCCCAGCCAGAACGGCGAATTCGTCGACAGCGCCAGCATGTGCGGCAGAAAATAGCGCGCATGATTCATCATGTGGATCGCGGTCTCGCGATCGTCAATCCCGATGTGCACGTGCAGGCCGAAAATCAGATTGGCCCGCGCCACCAGCTGCAAGTCTTCCACAATATTCTTGTAACGCTGGTCGGGATGAATCTCCTGCGTGCGCCAATCGGAAAACGGATGCGTCGCCGCCGACGCCAGCCGCAGCCCATTCTCCTTGGCCAGCCGCACCATGTTGCTGCGCAGCTTCTTGACCTCAGCCTTGGCGTCCTTGATGTTCTGGCAGACCGACGTCCCCACCTCCACCACCGACTGGTGCATCTCGGCCTTCACCCGCTCCTGAAGAATCATCCGTCCCTTCTCCAGGATCTCGGCCTGCACGTGCGACCGCAGATCCCGCGTCTCCGGGTCAACGGTCTGATATTCCTCTTCAATCCCGATGGTGAAAGTAGGTAGCATTTATCCCTGCGTTGCCATGCGCCTCTAGTTTTGTCATTCCGAGCGAAGGCGAGGAACCTGCTGTTTGCCGCCTGCGCCCAGCCGCCGGAGCGTTCCACCAGTATAACAACGTCCGCCAGACGATTTCGGCCGTGGTTACCTTAGTCCCATTCCCTATTTTCCTTGACCCGCGCCCTCACAATCTTCTTCACCAGCGCATCCGACAACGGCTTATCAGACGGAAACTGAATCGTCCCCTTGGACGTACGGTAGCCCTTCAATTCCTTCTCAAACTGATCGAGCACACCCGAGCCAGTGGGAAACAAGCTGCAATGCTTCTTAAACGCCGCATACCCGACCAGCATCCCGTTGAACTTGAACATCGGAATCCCGTAGCTGATGACCTCGGTCGTCTCCTTCGGCACTACCGACCGAATCACCGCGCGAATGTGTTTCAACGTGCTGTGAGCCGGTTCTGGAATGCCCGCCAGATATTCGTCTACAGTCTTCGCCGCTTTACCTCTTTTCATTGCACTCCTACGCTTGTCATCCTGAGCGAAGTGGAAGGCCCGCGAAGCGGTCCTTCCACGCAGTCGAAGGATCCCTACCTGCAATGCGGTACTCGGAGCGCGTCCGGGAGTTCTCTCGGAAAAAATCCTGCTTCTATTTCGCAGGCTTCCGCTTCCGCGCCGCCACCCACTCCGGCTCACCTTTGCGCGCTGGCTTCTCTCCCGCCAAGAGTCCCGCCCACCGCAACTCCTTCACCGGACTCTCCCCGCTCAGCGCCATCTTGACCGCCATCTCCGCCACCGCATTCACAATCCAGTCAAAATTCTCCTGACCGACAGAAGTAATCTCCGCGTCCGGCGCCGGATTCAGAAAATCAATCGCATACGGCACTCCACCCTCCACCGCAAATTCGACGGTATTCAGGTCGTACCCCAGCGCCCGGCACAAGGCCAGCGCATCGCGCTCAATCCGCTCCTTCAACGCCGGAGTCGATGGCGGCGG
>DATNHU010000166.1:0-7192 GCA_035604795.1 Candidatus Limnocylindrales bacterium | reverse complement strand
GATATCCACCACGGTCAGCGAACGGAACCTTTTTCCGTCCGCCAGCTGATCGGCCACAAAGTCCATCGACCACACCTGATTCGGAGCGGTTGGATGGAATCGCTCTCGGCGATGCTCCGCCACCCGGCGACGCCGTTTTCGCCTCTGGTACAGCGTTAATCCCTCTTCCCGATAGAGGCGCTCTACCAAGTATTTGCCCACTTCCCAGCCCTCGCGGTTCAGTAGCACGAGGATCTTCCGATATCCATACCGTACTCTCGTCTGCGCAATCTCTCAGATGCGCATCCGGAGTTCCGTCCGCGGATCCTTATGGCTCCGATATCGGAATGTTCCTCGATTCAATCGGGCTACCCCACATGCGTGCCGCTCGCTCACACGGTAGCTATCGTGCAAGTATTCGACTACCCGCCGGCACCGCGAGGGCCCTGGAATTTTTTTGACAGCACATCCTGTAACATCGCCTTGTCGGGCGTCAGATCGGCTACCAACTGCTTCAACCGAGCGTTCTCCTCCTGCAGCTGTTTGAGCTGACGAACCTGATCCACCTCCAGCCCCACATACTGTTTCTTCCATCGATAAAAGGTCTGTTCGGAGATCCCCACCCGTCGGATCAGTTCAACCAGCGGAACTCCCGCTTCCGCCTGCTTCAAAACCGCAACGATCTGTTCGACGTTGAATCGTTTCTGCTTCACGGCAAATCCCCCCTTCCCGAGGTACTCGATTTTGCCGGAAACTAACCTTCAAAGTGGATCAAAAATACCGGGGGCCGCTCATATTACGTATTATATAATTATATTATATTGTCATAGCCTATATTTGACTCGCATCAAGGCGCGCGTGATTCTGAGCCGCACCCACAGGTGCGCCAATTGCGGCATTGAAGAGGTTCACCTGTCACCAAGACAATTGCCTGCCTCCGGACGCTGTCGTAAGATGCATCCTTAAATGCCCGATTCCAGTCCTCTTCTTGGCCGCACGCTTTCACACTACCGCATCGTCGAAAACATCGGCGGCGGCGGAATGGGTGTGGTTTACAAGGCCGAGGACATTAAGCTCGGGCGCTTCGTGGCGCTGAAATTCCTTCCCGATGACGTGGCAAAAGATCCGCAAGCGCTTTCCCGTTTTGAGCGAGAGGCCCGCGCCGCCTCAGCCCTGAACCATCCCAATATTTGCACCATCTATGAAATTGCCGAAGACGGCGGCCTGCCCTTCATTGCCATGGAATACCTTGAGGGCCAAACGCTGAAGCACGAGATCCGCGGCAAGCCGCTTCCAGTGGAAGACGCGCTCGGGCTGGCAATCCAGGTTGCCGACGCGCTGGATGCCGCGCATGAAAGAGGGATCGTTCATCGCGACATCAAGCCCGCGAATATCTTCGTCACCAACCGAGGCCACGCAAAGATTCTGGATTTTGGACTCGCGAAAACAACGGCGGCAGGCAGAGCAGATCCGGCGCTGCCAACGCAGATGGCCGGCGAAACGCTCGCCGCCGAGCACCTGACAAGCCCGGGCACTACGATTGGAACCGTCGCTTATATGTCGCCGGAGCAGGTGCGCGGTAAGGAACTCGACAGGCGAAGCGACCTATTCAGTTTTGGCGTGGTGCTCTATGAAATGTCCACCGGCTCGCTTCCGTTTATCGGCGAAACTTCTGGCGTGATATTTGACGGTATCCTTAACAGGGCTCCGGCGGCGCCCGTGCGCCTTAACCCCGGAACATCCGCGGAGTTGGAACGCATCATCCTCAAGGCGCTCGATAAGGACCGCGACACGCGCTATCAGCACGCGAGCGATATGCGCGCGGACCTGAAGCGTTTGCAGCGAGACACGGATTCAGGACGGCGCGACGGTTCGTCTTCCATGAGCGCGCCGGCAGTCGGGGCGGCGAATACTTCCGTAACAGGCGCGTTGGGAGGCGGGCCAACCGGTGTAGTGGTCGCAAGTGGATCTTCCGGTTCACAAACGGCACCGAGTGGTTCGTCGGTGGTTGCAGTGGCGCGGCAACATAAGTTGGGATTGGGAATTGCTACGATCATCGTGCTGGCACTGGTGACAGGAGCAGCATTCGGCGTTTACTCGCTGCTGCAACGGAGCAAGCCCGTGGCGTTTCAAAACTATTCGACCAGGACTCTTACCGCAACCGGCAACGTGGCGGACGCTGCGATATCGCCGGATGGAAGATACGTGGTTGTCGAAATAGACGAGAACGACAAATACAGCCTGTGGCTGCGCGGCGTGGCAACGGGCAGCGACACGCAGATTCTGGCCGTGGCGGATAAATACCTAGGGGGTGTGACCATTTCTCGCGACGGAGATTACATTTATTTCCGGCGTCGGGTGGAAGGAAGCACCGGCCCCAATCTTTATCGCATGCCGGTACTTGGCGGTACTCCACAGGAGGTGCAGCCGCGCGTAGACCTGGGACCCATCTTTTCTCCCGATGGCAAGCGCATGGCATATGTGAGAATAAATAATCCGGAGGCGGGAAAGTTGCGCTGGCTGACGGCAAATCTGGACGGCAGCGACGAAAAGATTGTGCGGATTGCGGAGGCAAAGATAGCCCCATTGAGCATGTCGTGGTCACCGGACGGCAAGTCCATCGCATACACGTCATTCACAAACGGCGCCGCAGTTAGGGAACGTAGAATCGAGATGCTGGACCTGGCGAGCGGCGCAGTCAGCACTTTTTATCGCAGCGATAAGACGGCGATCTTCGGTTTTGTGAACTGGCTGGCCGATGGACGAGGCCTCCTGATTAACTATGAAAGGCCGACGAGCGAAAGTTGGCCCCAACTGGGGGTAGTCTCCTATCCCTCGGGCGAACTCCGCACCATCACAAACGACACGAACGTGGCACTCTCTTCGCCGACTATTTCCGCTGACGGAAAAACCATTGCCGCGGTGCAGTCCCATTCACTTCACTGGTTTGATATTCTGCCGGCCTCTGGTGCTGGATCAAGTGTGCGACTCGCCGGTGTTCCCCAGCAGGCCCGTATATTCGGATTTCACTGGGCTAGCGACACGGAGATCTTCGTTTCCGAGTTAACCGACATGAGCAAGATCGTCCGGCTTTCGGTGGATGGAAAAACACAAAGCACCGTACAGTCCGATCCGAGCGGAGGGGGCTTTGGCAATTTTTCTGTGTGCGATCAGGGCAGGATTCTGGTGGCAGAATCGTCGGATGGGAAAAGCCGCACCAATCTCAGACGGATGAATGCCGATGGTTCGGGTGTTACCCAACTCACGAATGGGCCAAGCGATCTCGATCCAGCGTGCCCGCAGGAGGGGAAATGGTTCTATTACTACGATTTGGCCAACAGGCATCCCTTGCGCATCGCATTGGGCGGCGGAACACCGGAATCACTGCCGGGCAAGCAAGTGCCGAACACGATTAGCTCAGGCCCAGCGACTGTATCACCCGATGGAAAATTCCTGATTTGCATACTTGAAATCGAAAATACTCCGGGGCACCGCACCTTCAAGATCGCGCTCACTTCCGGCGATGCGGGCGCGGATGTTATGCCACGTCTTCTCGATGAAAATCCAAATTTCCTCGGGCAAATAGAATTCACACGCGACAGCAAGTCACTCGTCTATCCAATTAGCGAGAACGGCGTGGACAACCTGTGGGTGCAGCCGCTGGAAGGGGGCCCCGGCCATCAGCTAACGCATTTCACTGCGGATGAAATTCAATACTTTGAGTTGTCGCCGGACGGGAAGGGTCTCGCGATTGAACGCCGGCAGAGGTTGTCTGACGTAGTGCTTCTGCGCGATTCGCGGCACTGATCGCCGCACGGATAATCCTTCCTTACTGTCCTTCGCCATAATTCAAAGCGGGTTCGACTCCACGATTTCGTGCGCCTCTATCCAATCCTCAACGATTAGGAATGCGGGACTTGTTGTCCCTCGCCAAATCTCTATCCGAGGCCGAAAGTGTTCGATCTCATCGTATTTGTGGGCTGACCTTTTCTCGCGGTTAGATCAAATTGGAATCCGGCCGCGCGGGATCGTGGCGAAAGTCGAGCACCATGTCGGAGAGCTGTTCCGGCGAATGGGCTTTATCGTCACGAATCTCAGTCTCCCGAGTCGGGCGGTTGTGCGGTTCTACAACAAACGGGGCACGGCCGAGCAATGGATCAAGGAGGGCAAGCAGGCAGCGCATTGGACACGGTTGTCGTGTCACCGATTCCGCGCCAACGAAGTGCGCTTGCAGTTGAGCGTGCTGGCATACAACCTGGGGAACCTGTGGCTGCGGCTGGTGAAGCATGCGCGGTATCACTGGCTGTAGCTGGCTGAGAGTCACCTGACGCGACGCCTGTTCGGAACGATGCTACGGCCAATCTGGGCGATG
This sequence comes from Candidatus Limnocylindrales bacterium, assembly GCA_035604795.1. Taxonomy (GTDB): domain Bacteria; phylum Acidobacteriota; class Terriglobia; order Acidiferrales; family UBA7541; genus DASTCZ01. Next base: position 2,841 of record DATNHU010000166.1, on the reverse strand, counting down.
CCGGTCCCAACAGGCTGACGCGCGTCAAACGAATCTGCTGGGGAAAAAGGGCTCAGGCATGGAGTGGTGTCCGAGAAATGCCTCGGAACGGAAGTTTCGGTCGGTTGCCTATCGAGACGAGTCCGCCACAAAGGGTTCCCGAGTTGGAAACTGGCCCGACGAAGGACAATTTGGTTGATTTGGAAGGACCTCGGGTGTACAAGGATGGCCACCCCAGAGGTCAAAACGGAAATCCCGGTTAGTGTGGGTTACCACATTCTAAGGAGGAGTTGTTCATGCGAAGGCTCATTTTGATCTGTGGCGTTCTACTTGCGACAGCAGTTCCGGCGGCGGCTCAAGGCTACAACCGCGCGGAGTTTTTCGCGGGTTATACCTATGCCCACTCGTACAACACGAATGGCGATAACTCCAGTTCCAATGGCGGCACCGCCGATGTGGCATTTTTCCCATTGAAATGGTTGGGAATTGTGGGCTCCGTCGGCGGGGCCGCCACCAACGGCTTTACGGCCAACACCGGCACCTTTGTTGCCGCCAATATCTTGTCGATTCATTACTCCGCCGGGCCGCGCATTCGATACATCGCCGGGCCGGTCACGCCATTCGTTCAGACCCTCTTTGGCGGTGTCTCCCGATCCAGTGTGGTGAATTCTGCGGGGACTACATTGGCTACTGCTCAGACGGTCTTCTCTTTGAGTGTCGGCGGCGGCATCGACATAAAAGTGGCTCGCCACTTTTCTATTAGGCCGGCCGAAGTCTCGTATACGTACACTCAGTTTACGGCCCTGAGTGGCACAACCAACCAGCAGAACGGCATAAGTTATTCAGCGGGCATTGTGATTCACTAGGAAAAAACTTGTGGGGTGGTTCGTGCAGTCAAGCTCGGGATAGAGATCCGGGGGGTTTTCGCGGCTAACTTCGCAACCGAACTTTTCAACGGAATGTTTTCGCCGTCGTCTGCCGAGAGACGAAACGTTGAACATCGTTCCGCTGGCAATTTTGCGAATGCTTCACGGCCTCGAATTCCCCTACCTCTTCACGCCGAGGTGGGCTACACAAACCGGCGACTATTGCGTTCCCGTCTGCATCAGGCGCTTCAAGACGCCAAGCCGCTCCTCGGATCCGGAAATCACATTGGAAGGAAATCGGCGGTAACCCAGGATCTGGCCGAAGATAGCGTCCTCGTGGCTCACGTTTAGCGCTAACCCCGCCAGATACTGCAGACGGAGATTAGAGTCGCTGTTGATTTCCGCTCCCGCCAGCCATGGACGAAGGTCGGAATCCTGCCCCGCATAAGTGGAGAGCAGGTCCATGGCGGAATTAAATCCAACATTGCGGAGCGACTCCATCACGCGCTCGTTCTCGCGGCTCTCCAATCGTGTTTGCCACTGATCCACATCAATTTTCGTGGGGACATTTTGTCCCAGCAGATATACGTCATAGCCTCTACCTTCCACGGCATTGGCCCACACGGTTCCGCCCGGAAAGACGCTGAAAAAAGTGGCCATCTCACTTTTCACCGTTTGCGCGTCACTCTCGTAAAGAGGCACCCACTGAGTGACGACTCCGCCCGGATTCAAGTGCGCTTTCACCATTTCAAAATATTCCTTGGAATAAAGAGTCGCGCTGCCCTTCACCCAGGGATGAATCGGGTCGGAGGTGATGACGTCGAACTTTTCCGGTGTGGTCAGTACAAAATGCCGCGCGTCGTCATAAACAATTTGGGTGCGCGGGTCATGCATCACGTCATAATTCTGTGCCGCGAAGTAGCGGGTTGCGGTCGGCGGCACCAGCGGCTCCATTTCGCAGATAACGATGCGCTGGATACTGGGGTAGGTGACAAATGTCCCCGAGGTGACTCCCGCGCCAAAGCCCACTACTAATACGGATTTCGGGTTGGGGTGAACCAGGGCGGCCATGTGCCCAAGCGCCCGCTGCAGCCGCATGTCGTAAACTTCCGTGGACGCTTCGACTTTTCCGCTGACATGAAATTGCAACGCGCCGTCATCCCAGGTGGAAATGGCGATGGAGGAGTTAAGCCCTTCGCCCACATACATGATTTGCGACCGGTTGTAATTAATCATGAATCGCCGGCCGTAGGCGATCAAACCCTGAGGAACGGCGGATACGCTTGAGACCAGGAATCCCGCCGCAAGCATGGATGCAACCAGAAGCGCGGCTGTTGCTTTTGCGCGCCGCGTCCAAACGTAAGGCCCCAACAGGACTAACGCGCTTGCGGCGGAAAGCACGATCAAGATGCGCTCGCACTGCTGCGTGCCGATCCACGGAATCAGAATCATGCTGAACGCCAGTGCGCCCAAAATTGCGCCCGCTGTGTTGGCGGCATAGATACCTCCGACCAGGTGACCAGGGTCATCATCACGTGACGCCGCGGCGGCAAGCGCCAGAGGAAAACTCGCTCCCCAAAGAATTGTGGCCGGAAGAATTGCCCAAATGACCCGTGCTAGGTCAATCTGAAATGTGTACCAGGCGCTGCTGGTGAGGAGCGGATTGATTGGCCAGTAGGGAAGGGACCTGGCAATCATGAAGGCCGTCCAGGCAATCGCCGCAACGAGCAACAGTTGGCTATATCCGAGCGCGGCGCGGGAGTCCACTTTGCGCGTGACTATTGAACCTACACCGCTGCCGATTCCCAATCCAATCAGGAATACAGCCAGGATTATGGAAAAGGTGTAAACCGTTGCGCCCAGCATCAAACCCAACAGTCGAGTCCAAACCACTTCCGCGCCCAGCGCACAGGCGCCCGAGATGGCAATCGTCAAGTAAATTGGCCAGCTTGTTTCACCTTGCTCGCGGGAAACACCAGCAGTCTGAGATTCGCCC
>DATNHU010000165.1:0-8972 GCA_035604795.1 Candidatus Limnocylindrales bacterium | reverse complement strand
CCTTCTTGTTTTTTTCGTCCCAGATCTTTGGTTCCCACAATTCGACTTTGTTTCCTTCGGGGTCCATTATCCAGGCAAATTTCCCGTTCTCGTGGAATTCGGGGCCCTTGAAGATCTCGACGCCGCCATTCCTTAGTTGAGCGACCATTTCGTCCATATTGTCGATTCGATAGTTGATCATGAAACTCGATTCACTCGGGCTGAACCATTTCGTGCTCGGCTCTGCGACATGCCATGCCGTTGCGCCCTTGTCTTCTGCGCGGTCGTCCGGCCAGTGAAGAGCGGCGCCGCCCCAGGCCTCAAGAGGCATGCCGAGATGCTTTTGATACCAAGCGGCGAGAGCTTTATGATCCCGCTTGCTTTTGATAAAGACCCCGCCAATTCCGGTGATTTTAGCCATTTTTTCCCTTTCCCTTAAATTAATTTCTATCCTGTAATCGCAATAAAGAGCTTCAATTTCAAATCGTCCCAATCGCAACGACTTCTCGCATTCGTGAATACTTCAACCGTCACAGCGCGCGGATCGGCAGTGCCTCACGCCATCGCGGCAGTCTGCGCCGATTCCGGCTGCGCCTTTTTTCTCAGAACCGCTGCCGAGATTAATGTGATCAGCAAGCCAACTGGGAACGGCTCAATAAACGTCATTAGCACGTTGTAAATCGGATTCGCGAGCATCACTTTCATCTGCTGCATCTCATCGATTTTTGCCTGCACGGCTTGTGCGCTACTGCCGGACGCTTGCGCCTTGGAAATCATGTACGCTGAATATTTATCTATGAAGTCCCCAAAAAACGTGTGGGACACAGCTTCCCACGTCACCACGTAGAACACGCACGAAATCAGAGTGATGCAGATCCCAACACCAAACGCCTTACCGAAGGTGATATGCCCGCTCGCCACGTTATCGCGATACGAGCGGATGCCGAAAAACACCACGAGGAATGACAGCACAATTGTGGTATAGCCAACGATCTCCGCCTTGTCGAACCCTATCCGGTCGGCAAACTTAGTCGTGCAAAGCATCAACGACGACGAAATAACGCCGGAAATCAACCCGAACGTGATGATTGTCTTCTTCACTTTTGTGTCCTCCAATATTTGAAGATTGACGACTCGCGCAATCTAGCTTCTGCCTGTGGAGTTGTCGTCATCCTTTCGGGTGATTTTGGCCACGAAGGCCCAAAATCATGCTTTGGAATGAGCTAATTAGGCCGGTGGCACACCCTTTCGAGAAATTTTCCCATGCCTATTCGCGCCATGCGGATGATATCACTGAGGTGATACACCAAATAGAGAAGGGCTGGAAGTTGAAGTTGGTTGCCGCCCCTTTGCCTTCCGTTCAAGGGTGCGGGCGTGACCCATCCTTTAAGGAAGGTAAAAGGAGGGGCGGTTAAATGTGAATTCCGCCTTGTACTTTGCCTGCTGGTAGTCTTTCCACTTTTTGAGTTTGAGCGATTGGTTCAGGTCGCACTCAAGCGATCTCGGAGATCGATCCTCCTACAATTTCATCTGCCGTCGTGAAGTTGATAGCCCAGAAGTAATAGATAAGTTATTGAAAATTATGGTCGGGGCGAGTGGATTTGAACCACCGGCCTCCTGGTCCCGAACCAGGCGCGCTAGCCAGGCTGCGCTACGCCCCGACAATTGCACTCGGCGAAATGAGGACGAAAAAAGTGCGCCAAGTGAGATACGAAGAATAACACAGGCTGAGTGCCGGCGCCCAATTTGCGCTGCTCCGTGCAGGAATTTCTCAATTAAGGATAGGTTCAACCTTTTCCCGCTATACTTCCCAATCGGAAAATGCCTCCATGGCGATTGAGAAGATCAAGCTTCGCAAGCTCGATCCCTACCGCTGGCTCGTTCCGCGCGGCATTCGCGAAGGAATGCTCACCGACGCCCTGATTTACGCCGATGAAAAACTCCTCGAAGCAATCCTCGGCGATCTTTCTATCGAGCAGGCCATGAACGTCGCCTGCCTCCCCGGAATCGTTGGCAAGTCGCTCGCCATGCCCGACATTCACCAGGGTTACGGCTTCCCAATTGGAGGTGTTGCGGCCACCAACTCGCGCGACGGGGTCATTTCGCCGGGCGGCGTGGGTTTCGATATCAACTGCGGCGTGCGTCTGCTTGCCAGCACGCTCGATCGCGACGCGGTCCGCGCCAAATTGCGCGAGCTGGTCAACCAACTTTTCCGCGATGTCCCTTCCGGCGCCGGCTCTGAGGGCCCCATTCCTCTCAGCTATGACGATCTCAATCGCGTTCTCGAATCTGGTTCCGCCTGGATGGTCGAGCACGGTTATGGCCAGGCCGCCGACGTTGAATTCTGCGAAGCGTCAGGCCAAATGGACGGCGCCGACTCATCCAAAATTTCCGATCGCGCCAAGCAGCGCGGCCGCTCGCAGCTCGGCACTCTCGGCAGCGGCAATCACTTCCTTGAAGTGCAATACGTCGAACGCATCTTCGATGCCGGCGCCGCGCACGCATTTGGTTTGGTTGAAAACAAAGTAGTCGTGCTCATCCACTGCGGCTCGCGCGGTTTGGGCCATCAGGTCTGCACCGATTATCTAAAGATCATGAATGAAGCCATGCGGCGCTACGGCATCACTTTGCCCGACCGCCAACTTGCGTGTGTGCCCGCCCGCTCAAAAGAAGGCCAGGATTATTTGGCCGCGATGGCCGCGGCCGCGAATTTCGCCTGGGCCAATCGCCAGGCCATCACGCATGCAGCGCGCGGCTCCTTCCAGAAAATATTCGGGTCCCAAACGGAACTGCGAGTGGTGTACGACGTCGCTCACAACATTGCCAAGCGCGAGCGCCATCGCGTGAACGGCGGCGCCGAGCAGGAAGTGCTCGTCCATCGCAAAGGCGCGACGCGTTCATTCCCTGCGCATTCGCCTTACATCCCCGACGCGTATAGCGAAGCGGGCCAACCTGTGCTGATTCCCGGTTCGATGGGCACCGCAAGTTACGTTCTTGTTGGAACCGAGCTCGCCATGGAGGAAACTTTCGGCACAGTTTGTCACGGTGCGGGCCGCGCGCTTTCACGCACCGCGGCAAAGCGCGGGCGTGACGTTCGTGCAGAAACGCAGAAGCTAGAAGAGCAGGGAATCATCCTCCGCTCGGAAACGCGCGACGGCATTCTGGAAGAAATCCCCGAGGCCTACAAAGACGTCGACGCCGTCGTGGACGTAGTACACAACGCGGGCCTGGCGAAGAAAGTCGCGCGCTTGAAACCGATGGGCGTGATCAAAGGCTAAAGAATTTTCCGCCGCAAGGAAAAGCGATTGGCAATCCACGCGGAATTATTCCGGCAAACGCACCAGACGCGCTTCCGTAATCGCCGCGATCCCGCGCACCGCCTGCAAAACTGAATCGGGCACGTCGCCATCGAGCCGCACCAGCGACATCGCATCGGCGCCCGGTGTGGCGTCGCGGCGTCCCAACGCAAATGAGGAAATATTCACTTTGCGGCTTCCCAGCGCCGTTCCAATTTCTCCAATGACTCCCGGCACGTCGCGGTTGCGCGAAAACAGCAAAGTGCCTGCCAGCGGTGCTTCCACCGCGATGCCGTCCACCTGCAAAATGCGCGGAGAGATTCCCAGCAGCACCGTCGCTTCCACGGTCAGCTTGCGTGCCGCTCCGGATTGCACCGACGCCTCAATCGTGTCGGGATAGCCCTGCTCGCGCTTTCGCGTGCGGTCTTCAATGGTCAGGCCGCGCGATGCCGCCACCTCTCCGGCGTTCACCAGGTTCACTTTTTCATCCAGCACCGTGTTGAGCAGCCCCGCCAGTACCGCGTTTCGCAACACGCTCTGCCCCAGCGCCGCGGGTTCTCCCGCAAACGCCAGATTCACGCGCTCGAATCGCCCGTCGGAAATCTGCGCCAGGAATGATCCCAGCCGCGTGGCCATCTCAATCCACGGCCGCACCCGCCGATACTGCTCTCCGCTCAACGCCGGAAGATTCACGGCATTGCGCATTGCGCCCTCATTCAGAAAATCGAACACCTGCTGGGCGATCAGCGTGCCCACGCTTTCCTGCGCCTCGCGCGTGGACCCGGCAATGTGCGGCGTAGCCACCACGTTCGCCAGATTCAACAGAGGAGAATTGGCCGGCGGCTCCACCGCGAAAACATCCAATCCCGCGCCCGAAATTTGGCCGGACTTCAACGCCTCTGCCAGCGCGCCTTCGTCCACCAGTTCGCCCCGCGCCGCGTTGATCAACACCGCGCCGCGCTTGCACTTGGCAATCGAGTCCGCGTTGATCATTTTCTCCGTGCTTGCGCTCAGCGCCGCATGCAAGGAGATAAAATCCGCTTGCCCCAACAAATCATTCAGCGTGAAAAGCTCCACCCCGGCATCACGCGCCGCGGCTTCACTCACATAGGGGTCAAAGGCAATCACGCGCATCTCCATGGCGCGCGCGCGGCGGGCAACCTCCATGCCCACCCGCCCCATCCCGACCAGGCCCAGCGTTTTGCCGCGCAGCTCCACGCCCTGCGCGCCTGATTTCTCCCAGCGCCCGGCGTGAATCGCGGCGCTATGTTGAGGGATGCGTCGCGCCACGCTCATCAGCAGCGCCAGCGTGTGCTCGGCCACGCTCACCGAGTTGCCGCCGGGCGTGTTCATCACCAGGACGCCGCGGCGCGTGGCGGAGTCCAGGTCAATGTTATCCACGCCGACTCCGGCGCGTCCCACCACGCGCAGCTTCGGCGCCGCGGCCAGCAGCTCATCGGTCACCCGCGTGGCGCTGCGCACGATCAGCGCGCCCGCTTCCGCAAGCGCGGCGGCCACCGCGCCTTTCGCGGGCGTGACCACTTCCCATCCGCGCGCGCGCAGAAGCTCCTGTCCGCGCTGGCTGATTGGGTCGGCGATAACAATTCGCATAATAATTGAGCGTAAGGGCGCGCTTGCGCCCTGTCAAACACTCATGTGTTTCGTGTTGCCGTACCTTTCGATAACCCGAAGGCGCGGTCTCCGGACGCGGAGCACCGCGGTTTTCCTATGCTATAGTGAGTTTTCCCTGACAGGAGAGGCCAGGCCATGGCGCCCGCAATGACACTTGTTGAACGCATTCAAAAGGATTTGATCGAGGCGATGAAAGCGAAGGACGAATTGCGCCTGAGCGTCCTGCGCATGGTGAAGTCCGCGATGAAGCACAAAGAGATCGAGAAGATACGTCCGCTCGAGGAAGCGGAATCGCTGCAGATTCTGCAGACACTGGTGAAGCAGCGCCGCGAGTCGGTGGAGATGTTCACCAAGGGCGGCCGCAAGGACCTGGCGGAAAAAGAAACGCGTGAAATCGCCATCATCGAAACTTATCTCCCCGCTGCGGCGGGCGCGGAAGATATGGACCGGGCCATCGAGGCCGCCGTCGCCGAAACCGGCGCCACCACCGCGAAGCAGATGGGCGCGGTCGTGAAGGCTGCCCGCGCCAAGCTTGAAGGCAAAACCGTGGACGGCAAGGCCCTCAGTGATCGCGTTCGCGCGAAGTTGGGCGGCTGATTCGCTTTATTACTCGACGCGAAAAGCGCAAGCGCCGTGCCGCTCCCCGAAACAATCCCCGTAAAATTCACCGAGGAAGATGCTGAGTACATCAGCGTTCGCCCAGTGAAGCGCCAAACTTTCCGCCTTCGCGAGCTGGTGGATATGGTGCTCTGCGTCACCGGACGCGACCTGCCGCGCCTGCAGCAAATTCTTCGCACCGGAACGGTCGTTTACCATTTTTACCGCTACAAGTGGCAGGGATTCGACGCCGATCCCGCCGAACTTGCGCAACTGCTGGCCGAATTTCCAGCAGATTTTCCCGAGGGCGATCCGTGCCGGGTGTTCCAGCCGAATGCCTGCACGGTTGCGTTGCTCGAAAGCACAGTCGCAGGACGCGCGCCGGTTGAAATCGAGCGCGCCGCCGCGCAGAAAAAACCTCTGTTCGCCGCGCGCAGTTTTTGGGATTGCCTCCTCTCCATTTCAGCCTCACCGCCCGAATATGCCGGATACTCCTTCGCCCGGCGCGGAGATTTGTATCGCGTGGCGCTCACCCCGGAACAATCGGCAAGTGTGTCCCGCGCCGCCGCGCGCCTCGCGCCGCGTTCGCTGCGCGCCGCGCTCGAGGCGCTCGGCGCCCCAGTCCGCATCACGTTTGTTTGCCCGCGCAGTTCGCAACCACTTCGCGGAACATTGAGTAGTTCGAGCCAAGATACGTAACGCGACAGTTGACACCAAGGGTGCCCCCGCCTAGGATTGGCTCCAAACGGAGGGGCCCATGCTACGCAAAATCCTCGCACTCACTTCGATTTGTGTCCTGGCAACAGCCGCCTGGGCCGACGACCCTTGGCGGGCCAAAGCTTATTCGGATTGGACCATGGCAGACGTCCAACAAATCCTTGATTCCTCTCCCTGGGTCCATACGACAAATGTGGATGCCCCATGGATCAAAGGAAGAGTCACCTATCTCAAGGTGTTGGACACAGGGTGCGACGGCAGGCCGGATATGAGCAAACCGATGTCGTCGCCTCCCCAATGGCAGGTAGGCCCAGCAACGGTGTCCATCGTGGGGTTCCAAATCACCTGGGAATCGTCGCACACTTTCCGGTCGGCAAAAATGAAGTTCGCGGTACTGTGTGGTCGAACCAGCGAGGAAAGTGCGCAAGATCTTCTTTCACAGGAAGTGGATGACTACACGGTTGGCATCCGTTCTCCCGACATGAGCCCGTTCGACGGCATGGATGAAAGCGCATTAACTCAGTCTTGTACACTCAACCCCAAGAAGTCGGGCAGGAAATTGAATCCATCAGAGGTGACCATCACGCGCGGCGCGGATCGAAAAAGCGTGTTTCAACTCACTTTGAAGTTTCCCAGGAAGAATGACAAGGGCGAACCCACCATTTCCTCAGACGAAAAGGAAGTGGAGCTCGGTTGCCAGGCCGGTAAGATCTCCGTAAAGACTAAGTTTCAGCCGCCGAAGATGCTGAACAAAGAAGGCGTCGACCTTTAGGTCTGGTTCTTGCCCGGGTGGCGAGCTGGCCGATGGGGTGGTCGCCGCGGCGACCTGCAGCCCCACGGCACTCAAACTTGGCATCCCCTTTTTGCTTTCTGCCTCCTCCTAGGGCGTCATTCCGCCCGCCCTGCCTGCCCTGCCTGTCCTGAGCCAAGCCGAAGGGAGCCAAGCCGAAGGGAGCCAAGCCGAAGGGAGCGAAGCCGAAGGGAACCGATTCGCGCGCATTGCGAATCGTGTGAGGGATCTGCTTTTGCTGTTTGCCCGGCGGATCAGCCTTGCAGTCCATAGTAACGAGTCCAGTAGCGGTAGTCAAGAGTTAATTGTGGAAACTTGAAAAATTTTTTTTTGGGGGGGGGGGTACGGGAATTTCGTTACGGGTTTTTGTTCGAATGGCCTCGCACTGCACTTCAATCAACGCAGAAATCGCAGAGTCAGAAACCCCACTTTTGTCTCCAGCAAAAATGGGGCATCCGGCCCCGGCCGAGAAGACCCCTTCGATCGTCCCGACTTGACCATGATTCAGAACTGAAGTCTAATCTGTCAGATTCGCGTCTGATTAGTCCAAATCGCTAGGCCAAATTACCGCCGACAAGGATTTTACCTTATGCCCATAAGCAGCATCCGGCTCCGCAACTTTCGGTGCTTTCTCGATAGCGGCGAAATACCGATTCGGCCACTTACCATAATCTTTGGTCGAAACAACGCAGGCAAGTCCTCAATCCTCGACAGTCTTTTCCTTTTGCGTCAGACGTTGGACCGGCCCGAGTATGAAGAAGGGCTCAACATGCGAGGCCCTCTCTATCCAGCAGGCAGTTACGCGGATATCGTTCATAATCACCTCGCCAGAGAAAATATAATAATGGAATTTGGCGTGGTGCCTCGTTTCGATACCTCAGGGCGCAAACGTATCCATCATTCCCTTAGGCAGTCCGGTCATATTTCCATGGAGTTTTGCTCAAAGGAACCTCAACCGCCGGGGCTCGTTGGGTTCAAGGTTGAAGGTAACAATGCTCCCGTCGTCGAAATCCGAAGAGGGCGCGGCAGAGGTGGCCCGCTGGAGATACACGTAGGCGGTAAGGCCGTTGGTGGAGCGGAACGCGGAAATTTTCGAATTTTTGGTGTCTTACCCATGATCTACCGCTATGAATATGCGCGTTTGGGACGTCCCAGTCAGAAGCATGAAGATGCGCGTTGGAATGCTCGGCTTCTGACTGAGGAATTTCGGAGAACGATTTCTAGCCTTCGAGCAGTAGGTGCGTTCCGTGCGGCACCGGAGAGAAGGTATGACTACCAAGGTCGTCCCCCTGATGCGGCAGACTTAAGTGGGCAGAATGTCGTTTATGCCTTGATAGACGATAGCATGCGTCGGGGTAAGCGTCGCGGCAACTTGATTAGTTCACTCAACCGGTGGCTCTACAGCGTGGGGCGCGTCCAACTCTTGCCACTTCGCCGGATCTCCTCCACAGCGCGACTGTACGAACTTCGCCTAAAGGACGCAGAGTCAGGGCGTTGGGCCAACTTCGCAGACGTTGGCTTTGGAATTGGGCAAGCCCTTCCGGTACTCGTCGAAGGGCTTCGCACCCCTAATGATGGTTTGTTCATCGTTCAAGAACCAGAAATCCACCTACATCCGGACGCTCAACTCGCGATGGCCGATTATTTAGTGGATCTAGCGAGCTCTGGCCGCACCGTGATTGTCGAGACGCACAGCGAAGCTCTTCTGCTCCGGGTCCGCCAGGCCGTGCTCGATGCAAGAGAACACGCCGGCAAACGCCCCCTGTTGCATTCGAGTCAGCTCAGCATAATTCACGTAAGAAGCGATAAGAACGGTAATAGCCACGCCAAAGCCCTCTCAATTGATGAGCTTGGCCAAGTGCAGGATTGGCCGGAAGGGTTTATGGACGAGGTCACTTCTGAACGTCTGAGTCTGCTCGATAAGATGGTCAGAACTGATCGAAGGCGTTAAACCACTGTGC
>DATNHU010000164.1:0-2525 GCA_035604795.1 Candidatus Limnocylindrales bacterium | reverse complement strand
GCCGCGCTTAAGGACCACGATCGCGCCATTCTGGTCTTCGGCACAAAACTCGCCTAACTAGCATCGAAAACTGCGCGGACCGCAAACGGTCCGCGCAGTCATTTTTTCATCCTCGCCCCAACCGATTCATTCTCCCGGATTTTCACCCGCTCGCTCTTGCCCCGCACTCGCGCGTTAATTTACCCGGCGCGAACATCCCCTTTTGCTCCCTCGCCCTTCGCGTTAAACTGATCCAGCGTCGGGGCTGTAGCTCAGATGGATAGAGCAGCAGTTTCCTAAACTGCGTGTCGGGAGTTCGACTCTCCCCAGCCCCACCACATTCCTCGAAGCCCCCAACGATTTCCTACCAATACGCCCGGCCCAGCACGAATTTTGCGATCCAAGCCATAACCAGCACACTCCACCACGCACCGCCAATCCATTTCGGAAGCACCAGTTCATTCTTTCGCAGAGCGGCCAGCGTCAGCATCTGCAACGACAAGCCCAATAAAATGAGAATCGGGACCAGGAACGGGTTCCACAGCAGTGACGCGTGCAAGTCTCCTCGAAAAAAAGAAAGAAGAGCCCGCGTACAACCCGTCGTGGGACATGGCAAACCAAGAAGCGCGCGCAGGGCGCTGGGCGGGATTCTTCCCGACGCCAGCCAAATGATGTTCCAGCTCAGGTAGGCCGCGAATGAAGCTCGCGCCCACGGAGGCGAATCGCCTATCCAGCTGGTCTTGCGCATCAGCTTAGCTTCGCGCCGCACCCATAACATTTACGAACCTCTTCCTTGGTGCCGTTTAAAACAAATGGGAGCCAACAGAGGGGCAGGCAAAATACCAGGAGAACCGCAAATAAAATCCAACCGCCGCTTGACATGGTCTTTGAGATGATCGGAGCCCCTTGATTGCCGCAAAACGGGCAAGTGAATCTCCCCGGAATGGGTAGCGGCGCGGGCTGCGGCTCCACGACGGGCGGCTGCGTGACTGACGGCGTGCCAGTTGTTCCTTGGGCGGCATTTTCTGGCGTAGCTTGGCCACACCATTGGCAGGAGGCAGCGCCCTCCATCAGCTTAGCGCCACACTTTGGACAATTCATGGTTCCTCGGGGGCCGGTGATTCTTGGCGTGACGATGTTGAACGCCGAATCCTACTGGTAGGAAGTCCGAAGGTCAATAGCGCGATGGACAGCCCAAACAATCACTTGTTTTCCTAAACCGCGGGTCGGGAGTTCGACTTTCCCCAGCCCCACCAGCCTGCGCCTGCTACGCAGGTTTCGGCTCGGCACGTCAGTTGGAAGCCGCAGGCTGTCGCGCCGGAGTCCGCCGCGGCGGACGGTGGCGGACCTCCCCTTGAAATACGCCTACATTTTGCAGAGCGAGCAGAACACCTATCTTTAGGCGTGAACACCACTTGTGGTCCCGTGTCCACCCGTGCCATCTCGCTCGGACTAACTCGTCCTGTGTATCTTCAGCCGGTGCAGCAGCATATCCTCCGGCTTCAGCGCCTGCAGTTCAATTTCCGCGTAGCGCCCCTGCGTCACTTCCCGCCACCGGTAAACGTCCGGCTCGCTCTCAATTTTTTCCGGCCCGCGCAACTGCTTCAAAAAATCCTCTGCATCCGCCATCGTCGCCTGCTCTTTCATTCGCGGACGCGCCAGCGCCTCCACCACATAGCTCCGCAGCAGTTTCGGCCAGTACCGCTCAAACAGTTCGGGTGACGCGAAAATGTCGCTCCACGCCACCTCTCCGCCATACGCGATCACCACCCCAATCACGCGCTCGCCCTTCAAATTTTCGGTCGCGTGCGCAAATCGCCGTTGCACCTCATCCACGAATGGATCCACGTCTTGATTCACTTTGGAGTTGTTATACAGCTTCTGATAGTCGCCCGTTGGCGCATAGACTGACGACAATTCTTGCAGTCTGCGCGATTCAAGCGACGGTTGAGTTCCCATCGCTCCTCCATTGCCCCCGCCTGCGCTCGCCCCACCGCCGGGCATCATGATAATCGAGGCCGTACTCCCCACTCTAACCGCATCCCACACTTTCGTTTGCTCTTGATCCACCACCGCCTTCTCCCGCACGCTCGGATGCACCATCGTGTTCGCCGCCGTAAATCCCGCGCCCGACGTCCACCGTCCGTGCTCCACGCAAAAAACATCCAGCGGCAGCGGCTCCGCGCCCACTGGCACAATGCGGTCTTTCGCGATGATGCGGTCCTGCTTGCCCCCGCTCACCATTTCCCCGGCCAGCAGGATCAGCGGCTTCTTCCCGCGATTCACCAGCACCAGCTCATTCACCGACGCGCCCGACTGCGGAATCCGCTCGCTGATCGGCACATTCTCGCCAATCGGCCGCCCGTCGCGCGTCCGTCGCAAAACATCGCTCCCGCGCTCGGTCACCAGCGCCGCCCCCGAAAGCAGCGCCTCATCCAGCGTCACAAACCCCGCCGTTTCCGCCGATTTCCGCGCCACCACCGGAAACACGGAAATGTTTTCATAGACCACCGGCTCCGCCAGCCGCCATGTGTCCGAATCTGCCT
>DATNHU010000163.1:0-4939 GCA_035604795.1 Candidatus Limnocylindrales bacterium | reverse complement strand
CTGGCGATCTACGACGCCCGGGGCAAGACGTTCCAGCGGGACGCGCTCACTGGTCAGGATGGGACCCTTGCCGTCGAGCGGTAGCCCAATGGGGTTCACCACGCGGCCCACCAGAGCCTCCCCCACAGGCACCGACATGATGGTCTTGGTGCGTTTGACGGTATCGCCCTCCTGAATTTCCGTATAGTCGCCAAGCAGCACAACGCCCACCTGGTCTTCTTCCAGGTTAAGAGCGATGCCGAAAACATCGTGGGGGAACTCCAGCATTTCGCCGGACATGCAGCGGTCCAAACCGTGGACGCGGGCGATGCCATCCCCCACGGAGATCACCGCGCCGACCTCTTCCACAGAAACGGTCTGCTTATAATTCTCAATTTGCTCGCGCAGTATCTTTGTAATCTCGTCAGCCTTAATCGTCGCCATTCATTGCTCCTGTTCCGGTTTTCCCTCGCGCCGGCGATTCAGATGCCTTATTCCGCCGCCAATTCCGCTTCCAAGCGCCGCAACTGCTCACGCACCGACCCGTCGTAGATCACGTCTCCGATGCGCACCGCAGCGCCGCCCAGCAACGCGGCGTCCACGGCGTATTGCGCCGAAATCTTCAAACCCGTTGCGTTCTCCAATCCTTTTACCAGCCCCTTTTTCTCTGTGGCGCTCAATTCTTTGGCCGAAGTGACCGCTGCCTCGGCAACTCCCAGCTTTTTGTTAAACATCGCGGTGTAGGCCTCGGCAATTTCCGGCATCAACGCGGCGCGGCGGTGATCAACCACCAGGCTCAAAAAGTTTTGCATGTTCGGGGCGGCGCCAATCCTGTCGAGGAGTGTGCTCAGCACAATGCGCTTGGATTCGCGCGCCACGGCTGGATTCGCCAGAAACAATCTCAGGTCGGGTGATTTTTCGATGATTTCCGCGAAGCCCACCAGGCTCTTTTTGACCTTCTCGGCCGTTCCATGTGCCAGGGCGATATCGAGCAGCGCCGACGCGTATCGCTCGGAAATAACTTTCAATTCGCACCCCGCGGCAGGTTATCCACGAATTTCTGGACCAGCGCCACGTTCTGCTGGGCAGTCATTTGCTCGGGCACCAGCGTTGCGGCGCGTTCCGCGGCCAGCCGGGCAGCCAGCGCGCGCAGCTCCAGCCGCGCTGCGCGACGCGCAGCGGCAACTTCCACTTCGGCGGCATGCCCGATGCGCTCGATTTCCACCTTCCCTGCCGCCAGCAATCGCGCAGATTCTGCCGCGAAATCCTTCTTCGCATTTTCACGCATGGCTGCGGCGTCTTGATCCAGCCGTCCCAGCCCTGCTTCGGCCGCACGCAATTGCGCATCGGCCTCCGCCTTTGCAGCTGTCGCTGAGGTGATTCCCGTGGCGATGGCGTCGGCGCGCGCGCGGAATGCGGCGGGAGCCTTCTTGACGATCAGGTATCCCAGTGCTCCAAAAACGATGGCAAAGTTTATCCAGCGGAAGAGCGACCCTACCGGCGTCTCGGTCGGGTCCGTCTGAGACTGCTCGGGCTCGGCAGCGCGCACGGACGACGTAGTGAAGCCGCCTGCAAATATGCCCAAAAGAACCAAACCCAAAATTGTGGGGAGGAACCGAGCGCGAAGCCGCTTCATTGAGCCTCGCTTGCAGGCCGCGGACCGGAATTGGAAGCCAACAGCGTGCGAACGATTTCGGCGGCAAGTTGAGGCGTGCTGTCCAGCAGCTGGCCGTGCGCTGCCGCAACTTCCTGCGCGATCTGATCCTTTTCTTTCTGCACGCGCTCCAGAGCGCGACTGCGGGCATCGCGTGCCGCCGATGCTCGCTGTTCCATAATGACGTGCCGGGCCGCGTCTTGTTCGGCATAAACCGCCGCGCGGGCTTTCCTCAGCGCTTCCTCGTAGGCGCGCGACTTCTCGCGAGCGGCGGCCTGGCTGGCTTCCGCCTCGCGCCGCGCCCCTTCTGTTCGAGCCTTTCGTTCGTCCATCACACGTGTGAGAGGAATGAAGAATGTGGACCGCAGTAGAAGGTAAAAAGCTATGACCATCACGATGGTCGGGATCGACTCGAGGAACAATTCTCCAAGCGTATGAAGGATTTCCATTGCTAACTAGCTGTTCGCCCCTGTTTGCACTCTTCGTTCACGCGCTTCCGCCTGAGCCCTCGCGGGCCGGACGCACACTTCCGCGCCCAAATCCTGCTCTGCGGTAGTTACTTCCAACCCCGGTTAGAGCAAAAATTTATAGCATCCGTAGCGGTTTCAGTCAATGCGCGCTGCGGGTTGGATTTCTGTTCGCCAATGCGCGCCCGATTTCGATCAGAGCCGCCGGGAAGGGCAATTGGGCCGAATTTGGATTATCCTTTGGGGTCGCAATATTGGTCGGCCCTCGAAATCGGCATAGGCATTGAAATTTCAAAACGGGAGTTTGGTTATGAAAATCATCGCTCTGAGCCTGATTGCATTGACTTGCGCCGCCGCCTCAACACAAGCCGACGTCGCCACCTTGAAAAATGGAGACCGGGTAACCGGCACTCTGGTGATGGTGAAGGACGGAAAACTGCAATTGAAATCGGATATTTTGGGCGATTTGGAGATACCCCTCTCCCAGGTGGCTACATTTACCGCTGCGAAACCCGTTGCCGTGGTAGTGAAAGGCGGACAACCTGTGCAGGGCCAGCTTGAGATTTCGGCGTCGGGCGATTGGCAGGTTACCGCCGAAGGCAAGTCCCAGAGCATCTCCGCGGCGAATGTGGATATGATCATGCCTGCGGAGGCCTATCACGCGCTGGTCGACCATTCGGCAAAGCCCTGGCAGGATTGGAAAGGAAGCGCCAGCCTTGGCTACAGCGTGCAGAGCGGAGATCAAAACACCAGCAGCTTCGCCTCTACATTCAACGCGGTGCGAGAGCGCCCCGCGTCGCCTATTTTCAAATCACATTTCCGAACCAATTTTGGCCTCACCACGCTGCTCTCTCACGCCACGCAGGGAGCGACCGTTATTACCTCCAATACCCTGAGCACGAGTCTTCGCGAAGACTATCTCCTCTCCCCGGCAAACTTCGTTTTCGGAATTGCGGGCATAGACCATATCGGCGCGCAGGGCCTTTATCTGCGGCAGACATACGGCGGCGGTTATGGCCGCACCTTGATCAATAATTCGCGCGCGTCATTCAGTTTGCTCGGGGGCGTTACGGCAGTTCATGAAAAGTTCTTCACGGGCGCGAATGACCAGATCCTGGCGGTTCTCGTGGGCGAAAAATTCGGGTTCCAGATCAGTAAGCGCGTTCGCTTGGACCACAATTTGAATTTCTATCCAAACCTCACAAATACAGGTCAATATCGCTTTGACACCAGCACCACAGTGGCGGCCAATCTCGGCAAACGGTTCAATCTGAACACAGGCATAATTGATCTGTTTCTCAGCAATCCACCTGTGGGCAGTCACCAGAACAACGTGGCTTTTACAACGGGGATCGGTTACACATTTTGATTCGTTACTGTCTTCTGCGAACTAGGGCCCTGTTCCCTTCCTTGCTGGCCGCGGACGGCGCCTGCTAAGATACGCTGTCACAGATTCCATCCCGCCCTTTTCAAAGGAGAAAGCTGATGCCCGGGTTCCCCGGAGTCGATTTCATTGACTTTGACTCGCTCCTGAATGACGAGGAAAAACTCGTTCGCCAGACCGCACGGCAATTTGTGGATGAGCAGATCCTGCCCATCATCGAAAAACACAACCGCGAGGCGACATTTCCGATGAACCTGGTACCGCAGTTGGGCGAGCTCGGTTTTTTCGGCGCGAACCTCACTGGCTATGGCTGCGTGGGAATGTCCAATGTGGCCTACGGCCTAGTGATGCAGGAGCTGGAGCGCGGCGATTCGGGGTTGCGCAGCTTCGTTAGTGTGCAGGGCGCGCTGGTGATGTACCCCATTCACGAGTACGGTTCCCCGGCACAAAAAGAAAAATGGCTCCCGAAACTGCAAAGCGGGAAAGCCATCGGCTGCTTCGGGCTGACGGAACCACAATTTGGCTCCAATCCCGGCGGCATGTTGACGCGTGCTGTGAAGCGGGGCGAACGCTACGTTTTGAACGGCGAAAAAATGTGGATCACCAACGGGTCGGTCTCCGACGTGGCTTTGATCTGGGCGAAGTGCGAAGACGAAAAAATCCGAGGCTTCCTGGTGGAAAAAGGTACCAAGGGTTTCAAGGCCTGGGATGTGCATGGCAAATTGTCATTGCGCGCGTCCATTACCTCGGGGCTGGCGATGACCGACTGCGAAATCCCGGCGGAGAATTTGCTTCCGGGAGTTTCGGGACTGCGCGGTCCGCTGAGCTGCTTGACTGCGGCGCGGTACGGGATTGGCTGGGGAGCCATTGGCGCGGCCATGGCCTGTTACGATTCGGCGCTGCAATACAGCAAAACGCGCAAGCAGTTTGCGAATAAGCCTATCGCCTCGCATCAGCTGGTGCAGGATAAACTTGTTTTCATGATCACGGAAATAGTGAAGGCGCAGTTGTTGGCGCTGCATGTGGGGCGACGAAAGGATTCCGGGAAGACGGACTTCACTCACGTTTCCATGCTGAAAATGAACAACGTATGGATGGCGCTAGAAACTGCTCGCCTTGCGCGCAGCATCCTCGGAGCGAACGGGATCGTGGACGACTTCCCCATCATGCGCCACATGAACAATCTGGAATCGGTTTACACATATGAAGGTACGCACGACATCCACCGCCTGATCATCGGCGAACGCATCACCGGCATCGCGGCCTACGAATAATTTAATGATGAGAACTCCAAATTTGAATCCACGGGTTTCGCGCGACGGGCGAGCCTCTGCGATCATTTTTTCTATCGCGCTTCTTGCGATTGCCACCTGCGGATTTTCTTCGACCGCGTGCGCTGCGGAAAAGCCGGTGATCCGCGCGATCACTGCATTCGCACATATCCAGCCTGGGAAT
>DATNHU010000162.1:0-5107 GCA_035604795.1 Candidatus Limnocylindrales bacterium | reverse complement strand
GCCCACTTCTTCGTGTACTTCATGGGCAATGTGAAGCTGCCGTTCATCGCGCCTGCGATGATTAAGATGACCAGCCCTGCGGCGGCATTGTTCATGTTTAGCCCTCGCGCTCGGGCCCGCGAATATTTTGCGGCCTGAGCTGTTGGCGGCGAGACTATCACAAGGTTGGGCGCGTGACGAACCGTGTAGTTTGTTTGCGGAAGACGCTGCGATTGACTTCGCAATTGGAAAGGACTAAATATGCAACCAGCGCGAAGGGCGCATCCAGTCCGCGGAAAGGGCCGTGCCCACCTTCTTCAGAGAAGCAAGAATTACGAAGCTTCTTTCAGCCTGACTCGGGCGGACTCCAGGCAAGCTTTGAAAGGAGATTCGTATGTTTCCCAACCCGCAGGATGCCCTTCCGCTTCCCAGACGGCCCAACCTTGAGCAGTACAAGAAACTCGCAAAGGAATTGATAAGGGCCTGCAAGTCGGGCGAGCCGGGCGCCATACGCGACTGGGCGTCGAATTGGATCGGAGCGCTGGTGAAGTCGGCCGATCTGACGATTGTGCGCGAGCTTCCCGCGGGAAGTGCCGGGTGGGTGAATCAAGTGGAGGAATTCGCGAAGAGGAAGCTGAAAAGCGCGAGCACCGGGCAGGCCGTGTGCAAGCTTGCAGATGCGCAATTCATCATCGCGCGCTCACACGGATTTGAAAGCTGGCCAAGGTTTGTGAAGCATATCGAAGGACTGGAGCGCCCGAAATCCACGGCGTCAAAATTCGAGGCCGCGGCAGAAGCCATAATCGACGGAGACACCGTAACTCTGGCGCGATTGCTGCGGGAAAATCCAGAGCTTGTTCGGGCTCGCTCTGCACGCGAGCATCGGGCCACGCTGCTTCATTATTTATCCGCGAATGGCGTGGAAGGTTACAGGCAGAAAACTCCGAAGAATGCCGTGCAGATCGCAGAAATTCTATTGAAAGCAGGCGCGGAGGTGGACGCGGAGGCCGAGGTGTACGGCGGAGGAGCCACGACACTGGGATTGACGGCCACGAGCATCCACCCGGAAAAGGCGGGCGTGCAGAACGAATTGGTGCAATTGTTGCTCAATCACGGCGCAGTTATGGAAAGGCCGGGGGTGGCCGGAAACCGGCATGCGGCTGTCATGGGTTGTTTGGCGAACGGGCGCGGGAAAGCAGCCGAGTTTTTAGCCGCGTGCGGGGCACGACTTGACCTGGAAACTGCTGCCGGCGTGGGAAGACTTGATGTGGTGAAGAGTTTCTTCAACGAAGACGGGAGCTTGAAACCTGGCGCGACAAAAATACAATTGCAGAGAGGTTTTCTTTGGGCTTGCCAATTTGGAAGGAATGAGGTGGTTGAGTTTTTGCTCGAGCATGGCGCGGACCTGCTCGACCAAGCGGGGACGGGTGAAACCGGATTACACTGGGCGGTTGTAGGCGGACAACTGAGCACGATTAAGCTCCTGTTGGCGCGAGGTGCGCCCTTGGAAGAAATCAATGAGTATGGCGGAACGGTGCTTGGTCAAGCGGGATGGTCGTTTATTAACGGCGAACCTGAAATTGATTACGTACCGATTTTTGACGCGCTGCTTGCCGCCGGTGCGACAATCGATGAGGGTTGGCCGGTATGGTTGGAAAAGCAAGAGAGCCGGGCCGCGGCCGCAAAGGAGCGGATCGCCGAAGTGCTGCGGCGGTATGGCGCGAAAGCGTGAGGCTCAGATGAAAGGATTCCATGGCAATTGATGTTCGAGGGATGGCGCCACTGATACAAGTTTTCGATATGCCTACATCCATCGCATTCTATTGCGACGTGCTCGGATTTGAGATAAAGGGCACGTCAAGACCCGGAACGAAATTTGATTGGGCGCTGCTCAGTTTGAATGGAGTTGAGGTGATGCTGAACACCGCATACGAGGAGGACAATCGGCCGCCAGCTCCCGATCCGGCGAGAGTTGCGGCGCACGATGACACGTGCCTCTACTTCGGGTGTCCTGATGTGGATGCGGCTTACGAATATCTAAGCGCGCGAGGCTTGAAATTGGAGCCACCGAGAGTGGCGCACTATGGAATGAAGCAGCTCTACGTGGGCGATCCGGATGGATACAACTTGTGCTTTCAGTGGGCCGTACCGAGGTAGAGACAGGATGTACCGACGGTCCGAGAATGTTTGAAGGCAATGAATACTGCGGGGCGGAAAAAAGAGCATTGCATCGCGCCGGAGGTTTTTCTAAATGAGCGGTGAGCAGCAAGGATTATTTGCGCCCGAGGCGCCTCAAGCGCCGAAGCGGCAATACACGCTGAGTCCTTCGGAGTTTGGATTTTTGTGGCAGGAATGCAAACGGTGCTACTACTTGAAGGTGACACAGAAATTCGCACGGCCCGGAGTATTTCCGAAAATATTCACGGCGATTGACGGGGAGATGCGCGATCGCTTTGACAAGCAGCGGACGGAGAAAGTGACGCCGTTTCTTCCCGCGGGAGTGTTTGATTGCCGGGACCAGTGGGTGCAGTCAGCGCCCATCGAGATTCCGGGGCGGAATTCGCTTTGCATCGTGCGCGGAAAGCTGGACGCGTTGATACGGTTTGACGACGGCACTTTCGCCGTGGTGGATTTCAAGACGTCATCGCAAAACGAACGCAATGTAGCGACTTATACGAGGCAACTGAGCGCATATGCTTATGCACTGGAAAACGCGCCGCCCGGGCAGGCTTCGCTACGGCCCATACGGCGACTGGGATTGCTGGTGTTTGATCCGAAATCGTTCGCATCCGAAAAAGACACGGCGCAGCTCGCGGGGACGCTGACCTGGGCGGAAATACCGCGGAATGACGCGGTTTTCCTGAAGTTTTTGGAGGAAGTTCTGGCGGTGCTTGATTTACCAGCGGCTCCGGCGCCTACGGCGGGTTGCGCCTGGTGCGCCTATCGCGAAGCCGCAAGACAAAACCTCTACTAGCCGAGCTACGCGCGCAGCTCGTCGGCTTGCCAGTCCTTTACCATCAATTTAATTGCCTTGCGGTTGTTGATTTTCTCGGTGAGGACTTTGCGAGCGAGGTCCGGAAGTTCGGCGTCGCCTGCGAAGCGCATGGCGACAAGCTGGTCGCGCGTGAACTCGGGAATGCGCTGGCGCAGATCAGGAGGCAGAACGCTTG
This sequence comes from Candidatus Limnocylindrales bacterium, assembly GCA_035604795.1. GTDB lineage: Bacteria > Acidobacteriota > Terriglobia > Acidiferrales > UBA7541 > DASTCZ01. Next base: position 1,958 of record DATNHU010000162.1, on the reverse strand, counting down.
CCATTCGCACGCGCATTTCGAGACGGATCACGCGGTCCTGGACAGTAAGCGCGAAGAAACGGCCAAGTAGGAACATGATCAGCAGTGCGATGGACAGGAGCAGGGAAATGGTCGTGTCGGCGGATGGCGTTTTCACCAGGCGATAGATTTGCCAGCCGAAGTTAAGCAGGAGAATGGGGCCTGCGACAAAATGATAGGGTGGCACGAACCTGGCGTGATTTGAATAACTCTGGCTCATTGCGTTGGCTCCAAGGGGGAGACTTCGGGTCAGCCGCCCGAGTGCCGCGATTCTATCAGGAATGGCGGGGCTGTTGCCGCTTTCGCAAGGCGCAACCCATTCTGGAAGTGCGGGTTCAACTGGGCGGAGTAGAATGGCTCCGCTGAAACGGCCCAAATAATCGACAAGGAGAAACTACATGCTCAGCAAGATTGTGAAACCGCTGGCGGCGCTGGTTGTGACAGCGGCTCTGGCAATCCCGATGGTAATGTCCACCGCGACACCGGCACCGGCGCAAGAGCGGCACCCGGTGATCCGAGAGGCCATGAGGAAAATCGAGGGGGCAAAGGGTGATTTGCAGAAGTACGCGGCACGAGATTTTGAGGGACATCGCGCCAAGGCAGTGGAACATCTGGATCAGGCATTAGGAGAATTGAAGCGAGCACTGGAATCGGATCCGAATTAATTTATTAGGCAGGGAAGGTTGCAGGGATTCCGAGGGGCGGGCACATGTCCGCCCCTTTTTTCTATTTTAGCGGCGTTGGAATTCGGGCGCGCCGAGGACGAGTCCGGTGATGACGCCGAGATCGATCTGGCGAATGGGATCGTCGAGCTTGGCCCGGAGGACCTGCGGTGACTCGGATTGTTGCTCGATGGTGGCGCGAGTGCCAGCGGAGATTTGTCCACCAAGGAAAGTGTCCACGGCACGATCAAGGGCGCGCTTGGGATCGGTTTGCACATCTTCGCCCAGTCTGGAAGCCAAATCGACCTCGGCGCCGCGGAGGCGATTGGTTGCCAGCGTCAGAGCGAAATTCAGACGGTTGAGGAGCGCGCCGGTGTTGACCCAAGTTTCCATGTTGTCTTTGTAACCGGTGGGCGGCTGGCATTGGTAAAGCGGTTCACCGATGCGCGCGACCCAATTTACGAGCGGAGTGGGTGAATCCACATCCGCACCGAGCGCGCGAGCGGAGGAGGCCACCAACTCGAAGGGCGTTTTGATTTTCGCGCGGTAGGAATCCCGCGACCAGAACTCCGGCGAATAAATCATGGTGCGCACGGTTTCGCGTAGGTCGCCCTTTGATTTTTCGAAAGCTTTGGCCACTCGATCCACCAACGCCGGCGGTGGATTGTCGGAAACGAAATGTTCGGCAAGCTGGTAAGAGAGGTGATGCGCGGTGGCCTTCTGCTTGACGAGGAGGTCGAGGACTTCCTCGCCATCGCGGACTCCGCCGTGCTTGAAAGTCTTGCCGAGCACCTTCTTCGAAGACGGGTCGTGGATGCGGTAATCAAAAACAAAATCCGGCCTGGCACCGGGATCGCGAACCGTCCAACCTGTAAAACACTTGGCGGCCTGGATCACGTCCTGCTGGGTGTAGCCGCCGTCCACGCCGAGTGTGTGCAGCTCCATCAATTCGCGACCGTAGTTCTCATTGAGGCCGCTCTTGTTGCCCAGCCCCGGGAGATCTTTCCAGGTGCGGCGCTCCACGGGAGAGGCGTGTTTGGCGCGCTCAACCGCGCCGGGGTCGCCGCTCAACCAGTTATCCAAATAAACCAGCATGGCGGGGTGATGTGCAGTGGCGCCCAACATGTCCCGGAACTTTCCGAATAGATAGGGGCGGATGGCATCGCGCTCGAAGGAACTGACCAAATAAATATCCTGATCTTTGTAAGCAAAAATATTGAAGTGGTTGAACCAAAAGTCGGTGAGCTGTTCCTGAAGCTGGCGCTCGCTGTACACGGC